>JAQGII010000388.1 GCA_028291305.1 Caulobacteraceae bacterium | reverse complement strand
CGCGATGCGCGAGGTCAGCACCCGCGTCTTGCCGGTGCCGGCGCCGGCCAGCACCAGGACGGGGCCCTCGGTGGCCTCCACCGCGCGGCGCTGCTCGGGATTCAGGCCGCGAAGATAGTCGCCCCGGTCGGCGCCCGGGGGGCCTTGCGGCCGGGCCAGGTCGCTGATGCGGACGGCGGGGATGTCTTGGTCGGACAAAACGGATTCCTGAATCACTGGGCCACGGGCTGAGAGAACGAATGTAGCACGCGGCCGCCTGATATAAGCGCCGCCGGGGTCCAGGCAAACCGGCCGGGCGGGAACCGGCGTCGATCTGTGCGGTTCTGTGGGCGGCAGCTCGCAGCAGGGAGGCCTAGACGTGGGCCAGACGGACCAGGAGCCCAATTCGCAGCGCAAGGTGCCCACCTTCCTGTGGGTGGTGCTGGGCCTGTTCGTCGTCCTGGCGTTCGCGGCGGCGGTGGCGCTGCACCGGCCCGGCCCGCCGCCGGTCTATTCGCCGCCCGCGGGCTCTCCGCCGACCCATTGAAGCGCCTGCACGCGGCAGGCCGACGCTAGGGACGAGCGGCCCCGCGCCGCGTCGATGCCCACCAGCAGCGCCGGCAGGCTGACGCCCCTGGCCGAGGCCATCTTCTCCAGCGCCGCCCAGAACTCGGGCTCCAGCGCCAGGGAGGTGGCGTGACCGGACAGCTGCAGGGAGCGTTTGGCGAGCAGCGCCACTCAGGACGAGCGGTCGGGGTCGCGCTTGGCGTCGTCCAGCGCGCGCTTCAGCTTTTCGGTGATCGACAGGTCCGCGGCCTTCTCGCCCCGGGTGCGGCCGAAGCCGGCGCGGTTCTCGACGGCCTTGGCCTTGTGGGCCGCCTTGTCGCGCGCCTTGCGGGCCTTGTTCAGGTTGATCACGTCGCCAGCCATGGCCCCAGACTAGCGCCGATCCGGCCTGTCGCCTAGCGCCCCGCAAGCGCCGGCGTGCAACGGCTCAGCCGAGTCCCGGGTTGTACATGGGCGCCCGCATCCGGCGGGATAACCCTCGAGGCGAAGACCATGATCGAATCCTCCCAGATCCAAGAGCACATGGAAGTCCTGTCCTCCGACGGCAAGCACGTGGGCCGCGTGGACCATGTCCGCGGCTCCGAAATCGAGCTGGCCAAGATGGACCTGCAGGCCATGGGCAAGCATCACCTGATCCCGCTGAGCTGGGTCGACTTCATCGACGAGAAGGTTCACCTGAACCTCGACCGCGACGAGGCCGAACGTCGCTGGACCAAGGCCAACTGACCACCCGGTGCAGGCCCGGAGGCGCCGCGCGCTCCCCCGGCGCCCGGGCGGTCTGGCCGCTCCCTCACAAATCGCCTGGAGCCTTTCCGGTCAAATGGATCATTTGAACCGGATAAAAAGGCTCTGAATCCTGGAGTCAGAGCATGTCGGGCGGCGAAACCGGTATCCACTTTCGCCTGACATGCTCTAGCTTCGCGGCATGGCCGCACCCCTGATCGCCATCGACAAGGTCAGCAAGTCCTTCGGCGGCGGGGTGGCCCTGAGCGACGTCAGCATCGATATCGCCCCCGGCGCCTTCGTGGCCCTGGTCGGCGCCTCGGGCTCGGGCAAGACCACCACGCTGAAGACCATCACCCGGCTGGTCGATCCCGACTCCGGCGAGGTGCGCCAGGACGGCCAGCCGGTGCGCAACCGGCCGGGGCCCGTGCTGCGCCGGGGCATCGGCTATGTGTTCCAGGGGGTGGGCCTGTTCCCCCACCTGACCGTGGCCGAGAACATCGCCGCCACCCCGCGCCTGCTGGGCTGGAGCGAGGCGGACGTCGCCGCGCGCGTCGCCGAACTGCTCGATCTGGTGGCGCTGCCCCAGGCCTATGCCGCGCGGTTTCCCGACGCCCTGTCCGGCGGCCAGCAGCAGAGGGTTGGGGTGGCGCGCGCCCTGGCCGCCAAGCCCCGCATCGTGCTGATGGACGAGCCGTTCGGCGCGCTCGACCCGATCACCCGCATCGAGCTCGGCGACGCCTACCGCGCCCTGCACGACCGGCTCGCCCTGACCACGGTGATGGTCACGCATGACGTGCAGGAGGCCGTCCTCCTGGCCGACCGGATCGTGGTGATGAAGGCCGGCCGGGTGCTCGCCCACGACACCCCGCGCAACCTCCTGGCCGGATCGCCCGACGCCGACGTCGCCGCCCTGATGGCCTCGCCGAAGCGGCAGGCGGACCGGGTCGCCGCCTTGCTGGCCGGCGCCGGATGAACGACCAGTTCGACGCCGCCTGGAAGCTGCTGCCCGGATACCTCGGCCAGCATGTGATGCTGAGCGCGGCGGCGCTGCTGCTCGGCCTGGCGATCAGCCTGCCGCTGGCGGTGCTGGCGGCGCGCAGCCCGCGCGTGCGCTGGCCGGTGCTGGCGGCGGCGAGCCTGATCCAGACCATACCGGGCCTGGCCCTGCTGGCCCTGTTCTTCCCGCTGCTGCTTGCGCTGTCGGCGGTGACGCGGAGCCTGTTCGGCTGGACCCTGCCGGCCCTGGGCTTCCTGCCGTCGCTGCTGGCCCTGACCCTCTATTCCATGCTGCCGATCCTGCGCAACGCCGTGGCCGGCCTGACCGGGGTCGACCCGGCCGTCCTGCAGGCCGCCGACGGCGTCGGCATGACGCCCAATCAGCGGCTGTGGAAGGTCGAGGCGCCGTTGGCGGCGCCGGTGGTCATGGCCGGGGTGCGCACCGCGGCGGTGTGGACCATCGGCGCGGCGACCCTGTCGACGCCGGTCGGCCAGACCAGCCTGGGCGACTACATCTTCTCCGGCCTGCAGACCGAGAACTGGGTGTTCGTCCTGTTCGGCTGCGCCGCCGCCGCCGTCCTGGCCCTGGCCGCGGACCAGCTGCTGGGCCTGATCGAGGCGGGCCTGGCCCGGCGCGACCGGCGGCGGGTGACGATCGGCGCGGCGGCCCTGGCGATCGGCGCGGCCCTGGCCATCGCGCCGTCCCTGGAGGGCGGCCATGCAGGCCCGCCGACCTATGTGATCGGGGCCAAGAACTTCTCC
>JAQGII010000360.1 GCA_028291305.1 Caulobacteraceae bacterium | reverse complement strand
CCTTGCCGCCCGCGGCGGGGCCCGCGTCCGTCGCGCCGAAGCCGCCCAGGATCACCGAGACGAACGAGCGGTTCATGCCATTGCACAGGATGTAGCTGAGGATGGCGCCGGACGATCCCACCAGGGCCCCGGTGATCACCAGGGTGGTGTTGGCCAGGGTGAAGCCCAGCGCCGCCGCGGCCCAGCCGGAGTAGCTGTTGAGCATCGACACCACCACCGGCATGTCGGCCCCGCCGATGGGGATGATCAGGGTCACGCCGATGACCAGGGACAGGGCGAAGATCAGCCAGAAGGCCCATTTGGCGTTGCCGCTGGAGTGCACCAGCAGCACGACCAGGGCCACGATCAGGACCGCCAGGCCGAGGTTGATCAGGTGGCGCTGGGGCAGCAGAATCGGCGCGCCGCTCATGTTGCCGTTGAGCTTGGCGAAGGCGATCAGCGAACCGGTGAAGGTGACCGCGCCGATGGCCACGCCCAGCGACAGCTCGACCAGGGATTCCAGCTTGATGCCCGAGGCCGCGCCGAAGGCGTCGTTGCTGATGCCGTAGGCGTCCGGCGTGTAGATGGCCGCAACCGCCACCAGGCAGGCGGCCATGCCGACCAGGGAGTGGAAGGCGGCCACCAGCTGCGGCATGGCGGTCATGGCGATGCGCCTGGCGGCCAGGGCCCCCACCGTGCCGCCGATGCCGACGCCGACCGCCAGCAGGACCAGGGTCACGGGATCGAGCGCGTCCTGGCCCCACAGGGTCACCAGCGTGGTCAGCACGGCCAGGGCCATGCCGATCATGCCGAAGCGGTTGCCCCGTCGGCTGGTCTCGGGGCTCGAGAGCCCGCGCAGCGCCAGGATGAACAGGACGCCGCAGACGAGGTAGAGGATGGACGCGAGGTTGGCGTTCACTTGGCGCCCGCCTGCGCCGGGGTCTCGGGCTTCTTCGCCGGCGCGGCCTTCTTCCGGTACATGCCGAGCATGCGCTGGGTGACCAGGAAGCCGCCGAAGATGTTGACCGCCGCCAGGCCGGCGGCGACGGCGCCGGCGCCCTTGGAGATCCACACCGATCCGGAGACGCCGCCGCCCGCCGCGCCGTGCGCCGCGGCCGCGAGCAGCGCGCCGACGATGATCACCGAGGAGATGGCGTTGGTCACCGCCATCAGCGGCGTGTGCAGGGCCGGGGTCACGCTCCACACCACATAGTAGCCGACGAAGATCGCCAGCACGAAGATGGCCAGGCGGAATACGGTGGGATCGACGGCTTCCATGTCAGCCCTCCTTCAGCGCCGGATGGACGATCTGCCCGCCGTGGGTGACCAGCGAGGCCTTGAGGATCTCGTCCTCGAGGTCGGGCTGCAGGGCGCCGTCCTTGACCAGCAGGCCGGCGAAGGCGGTCAGGTTGCGGGCGTACAGCGCCGAGGCGTCGGCGGCGATGCGCCCGGGCATGTTGGCGATGCCGACGATTTTCGCCGGCCCGGCCTGGACCACCTCGCCCAGCCGGGCGCCTTCGACATTGCCGCCCTGCTCCACGGCCAGGTCGACCAGCACCGAGCCGGTCCTCATCGAGGCCACCTGCTCGGCCGAGACCAGCCGGGGCGCCGGGCGGCCGGGGATCAGGGCGGTGGTGATGACGATGTCCTGCTTCCTGATGTGCTCGGAGACCAGGGCCGCCTGCTTGGCCTGGTACTCCGGGGACATTTGCTTGGCGTAGCCGCCGGCGGTCTGGGCGTCCTTGAACTCCTCGTCCTCGACCGCCAGGAATTTGGCCCCGAGGCTCTCGACCTGTTCCTTGGTGGCCGGGCGCACGTCGGTGGCGGTGACCACCGCGCCAAGGCGCCGGGCGGTGGCGATGGCCTGCAGGCCGGCGACGCCGACGCCCATGACGAAGACTTTCGCGGCGGCGATGGTGCCGGCGGCGGTCATCATCATGGGCAGGGCGCGGCCATAGGCCTGGGCCCCCTCGATCACGGCGCGGTAGCCGGCCAGGTTGGCCTGGCTGGAGAGGACGTCCATCACCTGGGCGCGGGTGATGCGCGGCACCAACTCCATGGCGAAGGCGGTGGCCCCGGCCTCGGCCAGGGCTTTCAGCGAGGCCTTGTCCTGGTAGGGGTTGAGCATGGCCATGACGATGGCGCCGGAGGGCAGGGCGGCGATCTCTTCCGGGCTGGGCGCACGCACCTTGAACAGCACCTGGGCGTCCTTGAGCGTGGCGGCCAGGGTGTTGGCGACCTCGGCGCCCGCCGCCGCATAGTCGGCGTCCGGATAGGAGGCGGCGGCGCCCGCGCCGGCCTCGACGGCGACCTCGAACCCGGCCGCGATCAATTTCTTGACAGCCTCTGGCGTGACCGCGACGCGGGTTTCATCCGCGTGGCGTTCCTGCGTGACGGCGACTCTCACGGTCATGCCTTACCCCGCAACCCTGGGTGTGGAACAAAGCGGCGAAACCGCTTCACGTCCAGCGGTATTCTTGGCTGTTGGCGATCGACGGCGGTCCACACGGACCGGTCGAGCTTAGATCGTGTGCTTCTCGCGCAGCACAAGGGTGCCGAGCAGGACCATCACCGCGGCGACCACCACGCCGCCGATGAAGCCGGCGCTGGTGCAGAACCACAGGGTCAGCAGCATCAGCAGCGCGGCGATATAGAGCGAGCCCCATTTGGTCAGCTTGATGAAGCCGTGGAAGGTGCGCTCGTGCTCCTCCACAATCATTTCTCCGCGCGTGTAGTCGGACGCGTGCTCGGCCATGGTCGCTGTCTCACCTGCAACAAGTGGCGTGGGGTTAGCCTATCCGCGCGCGCCGCTCAAGATGGCGCGGCCCACATAGCGCTGCAGTGCGTCATGAGCCGCGATTTTGGTCACGCCTACGTCGGCCGATGAGTCGGGGACGACTGTCAGGACAGCGCCTCGAACTCGTCCACCAGCCGCTCCAGGCGGGCCAGGCCGCGCTCCCAGAACGCCTTCCGGCGCGGGTCCAGGCCGAACGGTTTGAGCGCCTCGACATAGGTCTTGGAGCCGCCGGCGGCGAGCAGGGCCTCGTAGCGCGGGGCGAAACCCTCGGGGTCCTCCAGCCGCTTCTCCATCAGGGCCTCCACCAGAAGGTCGCCGAAGGCGTAGGCGTAGACGTAGAAGGGCGAGTGCACGAAATGGCTGACGTAGGCCCAGTAGTGCTCGTAGCCGGGGTTCAGCTTCACCGCCGGGCCCAGGCTCTCGCCCATCACCTTCAGCCACAGGCCGCCGATGTGCTCCGGCGCCAGCTCGCCCTGCTGGCGGGCGGCGTGGAATTCGGTCTCGAAGCGGTGGAAGGCGATCTGGCGCACGACGGTGTTGAGCCCGTCCTCGATCTTGCCGGCCAGCAGCAGGCGGCGTTCGGGGCCGGTCGCCTCTGCGAGCAGCCGGTCGAACACCAGGCCCTCGCCGAAGATGGAGGCGGTCTCCGCCAGGGTCAGGGGCGTGTCGGCCAGCAGGGTGCCCAGGGGCGAGGCCAGGGTCTGGTGCACCGCATGGCCCAGCTCGTGCGCCAGGGTCAGCACGTCGCGCCGCTCGCCCATGAAGTTCATGAAGACATAGGGGTGCTTGTCGGCCGTCACCGGGTGGGAATAGGCGCCGGACGACTTGCCGGCGCGGGGCCTGGCGTCGATCCACGGATGGTCGAAGAAGTTCCTGGCCTTGTCGGCGAAGGCGGGGGCCAGCTGGTCGAAGGACGACAGCACCAGGCTCTTGGCCTCTTCCCAGTCGTAGCGGCGCGGCTGCTCCTGATCGAGCGGGGCGTTGCGGTCCCAGTAGTCCAGCGTGCGCTTGCCCAGCGCCTTGGCCTTCAGGGCGTAGTAGCGGTGCGACAGGCGCGGGTAGCGCTCGACCACCGCGTCCTCCAGCGCCTGCACCGCCTCCGGGTCCACCTCGTTGGCCAGGTGGCGCGAGCGGGCGGGGTCGGGGAAGCGGCGCCAGCGGTCCTCCAGCTGCTTCTCGAACGCCAGGGTGTTCAGGCACAGGGCGAGGGTGGGGGTGGAATCCTCCAGCGCCTTGGCCAGCCCCTGCGCGGAGGCCTTGCGACGGGCGGGATCGGCATCGGACAGCCGGTTGAGCGCCTGGGGCAGGTTGAGCGTCTCGCGGCCGACCTTGACCGCCATGCGGCTGAGCGTCTCGTCGTAGAGCCGGCTCCAGTTGGACAGCGCCGGGGCGCGGTCGTTGAGCATCCGCTCCATCTCGGCCGACAGTTCGTGCTCGCGCATCAGCCGCACCCGGCGCAGCCAGGGACGCCAGTGGGCGGCCGCCGGGTTGGCGCGCAGCGCCGCCTCGATCTCGGCCTGGTCGAGCTGGTTGATCTCCAGGCTGAAGAACAGCGCGTCTGCGGCGATCTGCGACGCCTTGGTCCGGATGTCCCCCTCGAACTTGGCCCAGGCCTGGTCCTCGCGCGCCACCGAGGTCTGCAACGAGGCGTAGGCGCCCACGGACCACAGCCGGTTGGTCGCCTCCTCGTAGAGGCCGATGCCCCGCGCCAGGATGGCGCCCAGGCGTTCGGGGTCGCGGCGTGCCGCCACCAATTTGCCTTTCAATTCCGCTAGAGCTGTGTTGGCCTGACGCGCAGCCTCCAGGTCCTGTTCGATGCGCGGGTCGTCGCGACCGGCATAGAGATCGTCCAGGCGCCACTCGGGCAGTTCGCCGGGCTGGGGCTCGGCCAAGGATTTATCGTGAAGGGTCATGTCTGGGATATGGCCAGCCGTGCGCCCGGGGGGAAGGGACTTCGCCTGTTGCGAGAAACCTTTCGGCAACCTCTGGTGAACGCCCCCTTTACCCGTGACGGCGCATAACCGTCCCAGAATGAGACCCCCGCGCGTTTTTGCGGGGAATCAGGAGACAGTTTGTTCATGGCGAAAACGGTCCTTGTCGTGGATGACGACCCCACCCAGCGGCGCCTGATCCAGGCGGTGCTGGAGCGTGAAGGCTTTGGCGTGGCCCAGGCCGCCGGCGGCGAGGAAGCTCTCAGTCGGCTGGCCGGCGGCGGCGCCGCCGATGTGGTGATCCTCGATCTGTCCATGCCCGGCATGTCCGGCATGGAGACGCTGAAGGAGATGCGGGCGCGCGGGTTCGACCCGCCGGTGATCGTGCTGACCGCCACGGGCGGGGTCGAGGTGGTGGTCAAGGCTATGCAGGCCGGGGCCCAGGACTTCTTCATCAAGCCGGCCTCGCCCGAACGCATATTGGTGTCGATCCGCAACGCCCTGCAGATGGGCGACCCGACGGCTGAGGTGGACCGGCTGAAGAAGCGCACCGCCGGCCAGTTCAGCTTCGACGACCTGGTGGGCGCCAGCGCCGCCATGGCGCAGGTCCGGCGTATGGGCGAGCGGGCGGCCAAGTCGACCATCCCGGTGCTGATCCTCGGCGAAAGCGGCGTCGGCAAGGAAGTGGTCGCGCGGGCCATGCACGGCGCCTCGGACCGGTCCTCGCGGCCGTTCGTGGCGGTGAACTGCGGCGCCATCCCCGCCGACCTGTTGGAATCCGAGTTGTTCGGGCACGAGCGCGGAGCGTTCACCGGCGCCGTCTCGGCCCGCAAGGGCCGGTTCGAGATCGCCGAGGGCGGCACGCTGTTCCTGGA
>JAQGII010000331.1 GCA_028291305.1 Caulobacteraceae bacterium | reverse complement strand
GTCGGCGGCCCGCGCTTCTTCGAGCGGGCCGAGATCCGCGACGCCCACGCCTATCTGCGGCTGATCCAGTCCGAGGACGACGACCTGGCCTTCGAGCGGATCGTCAACACGCCCAAGCGCGGCATCGGCGACACCACCGTCTCCAAGATCCTGCAGGTCGCCCGGCAGAACAACGTCTCGGCGGTGCTGGCGGCGCACGGCCTGGTCAACACCGACGAGCTGCCCGCGCGCACCCGAACCGCCCTGGCCAACTTCCTGCGCGACATGGACCGCTGGCGCGCCCTGGGCGCCGTCACGCCGCACGCCCAGCTGACCGAAACCATCCTGGAGGAAAGCGGCTACACCGACGCCCTGCGGGCGGACAAGGGACCGACCAGCCAGACCCGCCTGGAGAACCTTAAGGAACTGGTCCAGTCGATGGGCGCCTTCGAAGACCTGCAGTCCTACCTGGAGCACGTCTCGCTGGTGATGGACCTCGACCGGGGGCCGGGCGGCGACGCGGTGCAGATCATGACCCTGCACTCGGCCAAGGGGCTGGAGTTCCCGCTCGTCTTCCTGCCCGGCTGGGAGGAGGGCATGTTCCCCTCGCAGCGGTCGATGGACGAGAAGGGCGAGAAGGGCCTGGAGGAGGAGCGCCGCCTGGCCTACGTCGGCATCACCCGGGCCAAGGAGGAGGCGCGGCTGTCGTTCGTCGCCAACCGCCAGGTCTACGGCCGCTGGACCAGCCAGCTGCCCAGCCGCTTCATCGACGAACTGCCCCTCGCCCACGTCGAGGCGGGCTCGGAGACCGGCTACTACGGCGGCGGCCCGGGCATGCAGCAGACCGCCTCGCGCTGGGACAACGACACCAGCTTCGGCGGCACGGGCTATTCCTCCCCCGGCTGGCAGCGCGCCCAGCACAGGACCGCCGCCCGCACCGGCCACAGCGAGCCGTCGCGCATGCGCACCCAGCCGATCGAAGGCGAAGGCCGGCTGGTGGCCGTCTCCGAGCCCTCGGCCAGCGCCTACAAGCGCGGCGAGCGGGTATTCCACCAGAAGTTCGGCTACGGAAAAGTCGTAGCGGTCGAGGGCAACAAGTTGACCGTGTCGTTCGACAAGGCCGGCGAGAAGAAGGTGATCGACAGCTTCGTCGAGCGGAGCTGATTTGACCGCCGATAATATTGGCTAAGCTCGAACCGATCCCGGTTCCAAACGCTCTACATATCAGTGGAGTGCAGGATGAAACCGTCTCTATTCCATGGCATCGCCGCATCGACCTGCCTCGGTCTTGCGCTTGGGCTGGTCATGCACGGTCCCTGGCTGTGGCGCGCCGGCGGACCGCAGATCCTGGCCCCCTCGGCGGCGGCGACCGAACTGGCCCGCGCGCCGGGCGGGTCCGACGCCGTCGAAACCGCCGCGCCCGAAGCGGCATATGCCGACAATGCCTACGCTGACATGGGCCAGCTTCCGCCCACGCCCCTGCCGGTCGTCCGTCTGACGGGACCCGGCGGCGCGGCGTTGCCGGCCGCCGCCGATGTGGAGCGGGTGTCGGCCGAAGCCGCGCAGCAGGACGACAAGCCCATCGCCACCGTCGGCCAGTTCAGGGACGACGACGTCCTCGCGGCCGGCGACCGGGCTTTCCTGGCGGCGCGGTACGGACAGACGGACGGCGGGCGCTGATCGCGACCGCCGTCCGGCCTTTTTGTCCGCTCTAGCGTCCGATCGGAATGAGCTTGGCTTCGGTGGCGCCGGGAATCTTGGCGATGGTGACCTTGAGCAGGCCGTCGCCGAACTTGGCCTCTATCTTGTTCCGGTCCGCTTCGGGCGGCAGCACGAACGACCGTTCGAAGCGGCCGAAGCGGCGCTCGCTGACGCGATAGGCGCCCTGCCCCCGCTCGATCTCCTCGGCCTTTTCGCCCGACACGATCAGGGTGTCGCCCTGCAACATAAGCCGCACGTCCTCCGGCTTCATGCCCGGCAGCTCCACGCGAAGCTCCAGGGCCTGGTCGGTCTCGTGCAGGTCGGCGAGGGGCTGGCCGGTGAAGGGGGCCAGCGACATGGCGAACGGCGAGGCGTTGTGCAGGCGGGTGGGCGAGGCCTGGCGCCACACATGTTCCACCCAGCGGCCGAACTCGTTCTGCAGCTGGGCCATGGGATTGAGCGACGCGCGCCAGAACTCCGAGGCCTGCTCGCCGGCGCGCTGTATCGCCTGCTGACCGGCGTTGACCGTGGCGCTGGCGGCCCGGTCCATGGTCTGCATCCCCTGCCGGCCGGCGTCGCTGGCGGCGGCGAAGCTGCGGCGCTCGGCCTCCACGCCGGCCTGGGCGGTATCGGCGGCGGCATCCGCCGTCTGGCGCCCCGCTTCCGCCATCGCCCCGGTGGTCCGGCGCGCGCCCGCGGCGGGTTCCCCGGGACCGTTGCGATTGGGTTGGGTGTCCGTGTCGGCCATGACTCTCACTCCGATATATGCGGCAGCGCCGGGACGGCGCCGCACAACGCCCCACGGGCCAGCAACTGGCGGCCGGGCCGCAGGTTCCGGTCGCAACAAATCTTCATCGGAACATCATGTGCGTGCTAAGGGGCGCCATGACCGAGCAAGCGTTCCAGATCATTGCCCGCGGCCCCCGCGCCGCCGCCGAAGCCGCCGCCGAGGCCGTCGACGCCGACATCCTGCTGGAAGGCGCCACCTATTCGATCCTGGAAGAGGACGAGGACAGGGGCGTCTGGCGGATCGACGCCTTCCCCACCAGCGACGCGGAGGCCGGGCGGTTCGAGACGGTGCTGGCCGACTTCGACGCGCTCAAGGTGAGCCGCGAAGTGCTGGCCGACGCCGACTGGCTGGCCATGGCGCTGTCGGGCCTGCCGCCGGTCAAGGCCGGGCGGTTCTTCATCTACGGCGTGCACGACCGCGGCCGCGCGCCGCCCCACACCGTCAACCTGCGCATCGAGGCGGGCGCCGCCTTCGGCACCGGCCACCACGGCACGACCGTCGGCTGCCTGCTGGCCTACGACCGCCTGCTCAAGGCCGGGACCTACCCCAAGGTGCTGGACGTCGGCGCCGGCACCGGCGTGCTGGCCATCGCCGCGGCGCGCACCGGCTCAAAGCTCGCGGTCGGCACCGACATCGACCGGGTCTCGGTGCGCATCTCCCGGGAGAACGCCACGGTCAACAAGACCGGCGCCCGCTTCGTCCACGCCTCGGGTCTCGGCCACCGCCTGGTGGCGACCCACGCGCCCTACGACCTGGTGTTCGCCAACATCCTGGCGCGGCCCTTGATCGGCCTGGCCCAGGACATCAAGGGCGCGCTCAAGCCCGGCGGCGTGGCCATCCTGTCGGGCCTGCTGCGCACCCAGGAGCGGGCGGTCAAGGCCGCCTACCTGTCGCGCGGCTTCCGCGTGGCCTTCGTCATCCGCCGCGACGCCTGGGTGGCGCTGGTGCTGCGGAGGGCCTAAATCTTCCCCATGCGCCAGACCTTCGAAGACCAGGCCGATCCGTCGTTCGGCCCGCTGCATCTCCCACTGATCCGCCAGGCCGTCGAACGGCAGGGGCTGGACGGCCTGCTCATCCCGCACGAGGACGAGCACCAGAACGAATACCTGCCCGACGCCAACGACCGGCTGGCCTGGGCCACCGGCTTCACCGGCTCGGCCGGGGCGGCGGTGGTGCTGAAGGACAAGGCGGCGGTGTTCGTCGACGGCCGCTACAGCCTGCAGGTGCGCGATCAGGTCGACCAGAGCCTGTTCGAGGTGCGCGACCTCGTCGAAGGCGGCGTGCCGGCCTATCTGGAGACCCAGCTGAAGCCCGGCCAGGTGGTCGGCTACGATCCGCGCCTGCACAGCCCCGACGCCCTGGACCGCCTGCGCCAGGCCGCGCGCAAGGCCGGCGCCGAGCTCAAGGCCGTGGCCGCCAACCCGCTGGACGAGGCCTGGGGCGCCCAGCGTCCGGCCCAGCCGCAGGCGGCCGTGGTCCCCCATCCGCTGCAATACGCCGGCGAGGAGTCGAGCGCCAAGCGCGCCCGCGTGGGGGCCGCCCTGGCCGCCCAGGGCGCCGACGCGGCGG
>JAQGII010000325.1 GCA_028291305.1 Caulobacteraceae bacterium | reverse complement strand
TACACTTACCAGCAGACCAACCCCAACCAGAACGGTCTCAACCAGGCCAGCGCCATGGTCCAGGCGTTCGAGCGCGTGGGCCTGGTGCGCACCCTGGCCGAGCCCAACCTGACCGCCATCTCCGGCGAGTCGGCCAAGTTTCTGGCCGGCGGCGAATACCCGGTGCCCACGGGCCAGGACAACAACGGCCGGGTGACCGTCGAGTTCAAGCCCTACGGCATCGGTCTCGGCTTCACCCCGGTGGTGCTGTCGGAAGGGCGCATCTCGCTGAAGATCTCCACCGAGGTCTCCGAATTGACCGCCGACGGCGCCTTCATCCTGAGCGGGGGCTCGAGCGGCTCCGTTCCGGCCCTCAGCATCCCCGGCCTGAAGGTGCGCCGCACCGAGACCACCGTCGAGCTGCCGTCCGGGGGCGCCATGATGATCGCCGGGCTGCTGCAGCAGCAGACCAAGCAGAACCTGGATTCCCTGCCGGGCATGTTGAACATGCCGGTCCTGGGCGCCCTGTTCCGCTCGCGCGACTACCAGTCGGGCGAAACCGAGCTGGCGATCATCGTCACGCCCTACCTGGTCGATCCGACCTCGCCCGACCGCCTGCAGACGCCCGCCGACGGCCTGGAGACCGCGGGCGACCTGGAGACCGATCTGCTCGGCAAGATCAACAAGTCCTCCCACGTGCCCGCCGCCGCGGTGGCCGGCAAGAGCCTGCAGGGACCGTATGGCTATGTCATCGAATAGGACGGGGTTCGCCCTGGCGGGTCGTCCGTTGCGGGCGGCGGCGACCTTGTCCGCGGCGGCCCTGTGCCTGGCCGCCTGCGCGTCGGACCCGGCCAGCCCGGCCCACACGGCCAGGAACTCGGTCGAGCTCTATCCGCTGCACACCGAACTGATGCCGGACGAGGTGGCGCTGGCCGTGCACGCCCAGGGCCTGTCGCCGGCCCAGGTCCAGGCCCTGACCGGATTCGCCGCCCGCTGGCGCCAGGAAGGGCAGGCTGCGGTCTCGGTGCAGGCGCCCCACGGCGCCGCCGATCCGGCCCTGGCCGCCCGCGCCCAGGCGCAGGCCCGCGACCTGCTGGCCAGCCTCGGCGTGCCCGCCGCGGCGATCCGGCTCGGGGCCTACGAGGCCGCCGACCCCAAGGCGCCGCTGCTGCTGTCCATGTCGCGCCGGCAGGCCGCGGTCGCCGCCTGCGGCAGGGCCTGGGACGACCTGACGTCGACGGAGGACAATGTCGTGCAGTCCAACTTCGGCTGCGCCGTGTCGGCCAACATGGCGGCCCAGATCGCCTACCCCGCCGACATCGCCCATCCGCGCGGCGAGGATGCGCCCGACGCCGACCGCCGCACGACGGTGATGAGCCTGTACGCGGCGGGCAAGACCACCGCGGCGGCGGATGATTCAGCCAAGTCCGGCTATGTTTCACGCGCGGTGCCCTGAGCCATGATCGCAGCCTCCATCCAGCCCGAACCGGTCGAGCCCGAAGCCGCCAACGTCGGCGTCGCCGAAGCCTTCTCCGCCGCGGTCCCCGAGCGCCCGTCCGATCCGCCCCCGGCCAACCCGGTGGGCGAGATGCACGGCGACATCGCGACCCAGTTCGCCGGCCAAGCCTTCGAGGGCCAGTCCTTCGGCGGCGTGCCGCGCATCTCCATCCACATGTTCTGCGAGCTGGGCGAGACCGCCGCCCTGGGCGAGACCGCGCTGCGCGATCGCCGCCTGGCCCGCGCCGCCGGCGCCATCTTCTCCGGCGGCCTGCCGGCCGCGCTCGGCCGCTATCGCACCCAGCCGACGCCGTCGCTGGTGATCGTCGAGAGCCTGGAGACGGGCGCCAACCTGCTGTCGGACCTCGACCGGCTGGCGGAGGTCTGCGACGCCTCGACCAAGGTGATGGTGATCGGCCGGGCCAACGACATCGCCCTCTACCGCGAACTCATGCGCCGGGGCGTCAGCGAATACCTGGTCGGGCCCCTGGAGGCGCTGCAGCTGATCGGCGCGGTGTCGGGCCTCTATGAAGACCCCTCCGCGCCCTTCGCCGGGCGCTCGGTGGCGGTGATCGGGGCCAAGGGCGGCGTCGGCGCCTCGGTGATCGCGCACAACCTGGCCTACGCCCTGTCGGAGAAGCTCGAAGCCAACACTATCCTGGTGGACCTGGACCTGCCGTTCGGCGCCGCCGGTCTGAACTTCAACCAGGACCCGCTGCAGGGCGTGGCCAACGCCCTGGTCCAGCCGGACCGGCTGGACCCGGTGCTGCTCGAGCGGATGATGGCCCGGTGCTCGGACCGGCTGAGCCTGTTCGCGGCGCCCGCCACCCTGGACGACGACTACGAGATCGGCGCGGCGGCCTACGCCGAGGTGACGCAGAAGATCAAGGGCGCGGCGCCCTTCGTGGTGCTCGACCTGCCCCACCTGTGGTCCGCCTGGGTGCGTCATACCCTGCTGACCGCCGACGAGGCGGTGGTGGTGGCCACGCCCGACCTGGCCAGCCTGCGCAACGCCAAGAACCTGATCGAGCTGATGACGCAGGGCCGCCCCAACGACGACCCGCCCCGGCTGGTGCTCAACCAGGTGGGTCTGCCCGGCCGTCCGGAGATCTCCGTCAAGGACTTCGCCGAAGCGGTGGGCGTGCAGCCGGCCCTGGTCCTGCCCTTCGACGCCAAGCTGTTCGGCCAGGCGGCCAACAACGGCCAGATGATCGAGGAGGTCAACGCCAAGGCCAAGACCGCCGAGGGCATCAACCACCTGGCCCGCCTGATCGGCCGCCGCGAGACGGCGCCGTCCCCCGAGGCCAAGCCGTCGGCCCTGGCGGCCCTGTTCAAGCGCAAGTAGGAATCGCAGTGTTCGGCAAGCGCGCCCAAGGTCCCGTTCCAGAGCCCCGCCCGGCGGCGCCCATCGTCCCGGCGGCCAGGCCGCAGGCGCCCGCCGCCGCGCCCAAGTCCAAGGCCAGGCCCAAGCCGGTCGCGGCGGCCGGGGCCCCCCCGAACGCCGCCGCCGCCCCGGCGGCCGCCGAC
>JAQGII010000282.1 GCA_028291305.1 Caulobacteraceae bacterium | reverse complement strand
GCCCAGCAGTCGGCCGCCGTTGACCCAGTCGATGGTCGGCGCGCCGGAGAACATGTTGTCGCCCATGGCCACGACCTTCTCGTCGGGGAAATAGACGATCGAATCCGAGGCGGTATGGGCGGGATGGCCGGCGTAGGCCGTGGCCGTGGCCCCCTTCAGCTTGACGGTGTAGGTCTTGGCGAAGCTGACGGTCGGCGCCGGCGAGCGCGTCTGGCCGCCGCGGACCGTGTAGGTCGCGACCAGCGCCTTATAGTCGTCCGACCCGATGACCGGGACGCCGGCCGCCTCGAATTGGGGGGTGTTGCCCGAGTGGTCGTTATGCACGTGGGTGACGAACACGCCCTTGATCGGCTTGTCGCTGAGGCTTCGGATCTTCTGCACCAGCTCCTGGTAGTAGTTGTCGCCCGGCAGCATGGTGTCGACCAGGATCACCCCGTCGTCCGCCACGCGGACGACGGCGTTGCCGCCATTGCCAACCAGCATGTAGAGGCCCGGCTTGACCAGGCGGACGACGAGAGGGGCGAAGGGACGCCCGACGGGACGGGGGGCCGGGTCGGCAATCGGCCCCGGCGCCGCGCCCTGGGCCAGGGCCATGGACCCCGCGGCGCTGACGGCGGCGAGCGCGCCGGCGCCGATTAGGAATTTGAACATGACAAAATCTTCCCATTTCGGCCCGTTGCGCGCCCGGGCTCAGTCTCTGTGCAAGTCTTAGCAGGCAGCTTGGCCAAAGCCATCTCTGCCGCGAAGAATTTGGATGACTCAATATTTAAACCGCAGGCCCACCGTATAGTAGCGGCCGACCATATCGTCGCCGGCGACCGACGGATTGGCGGCGCCCGGAGCGGCGATTGAGGTCCCCGGCCAGATCCGCGGCGCCTGGTCCAGGAGATTGTCCACGGCCAGGAACGCCTGGACCGAACGGCCGGCGGCTTTGAACGCATAGTTCAGGCCCAGGTCATGATAGAAGATCCCCGGCAAATCGGGAGCGGCGTAGAATTGGGTCGGATTTCCGCTCAGGGCCAGCCCGCTGTAATAGCGCACCTGCCAATTGAGTGTCACGGGTCCGAGCCTGTAGCCCGTATCGATCGACGCGCGCTCTTTGGAGAAGCCCACCGTACCGCCGTTGCCCGCCACGCCGGCGGATTCGACGAGAACCGCGTTCGGATAGGCTCTCGTCTTCATTTCGGGCTGATAGGCGAACAGCATCCGCAGATCGACATGGCCCGGCAGGGCCCGATTCACCGTGGCCATGTCAAAGTTGTAGCTGGCCTCGACGTCCACGCCATGGGTGTAGGTTTGCGCGGCGTTGATCGTGTAGTTCGTCACATAGGTCGGGAAGCTGGTGGGCGTGGCGCGGACCGCCGCGGCGCATACCGGCGAGGCTCCACCGGAGTTGGCGCATTCCTGAAGGACCGCCGCTGAGCCGCCGTTGACCGAGGAAAGCGCGTTGGCGATGTTGATGTTGTAGTAGTCCAGCGACATCCGCAGCCGCGGAATGACCGAAGGCGAATAGACGAAGCCCACCGTCGTGGTCCGCGCCACTTCCGGCTTCAGGTTGGGGTTGCCCCCGGTCACGGACTGCACCTGGGCGCTTTTCCCGCTGATCGGGTCGTTAATGGTGACATTGGCGAGGGCGGGCGGCGCATAGAGATCGTTCAGCGTGGGCGCGCGGATGTCCTGGGATTCGGTCCAGCGGATCCGCAGGTCGTTGATCGGCTGATAGTTCACGCCGTACTTCCAGGTGCGGGTCGCGCCGCTGGAACTATAGTCGGTGTAGCGGATGGCGCCGGTCGCTTCGAGGGACTTGGCCATCGGCGCATCGATCAGCAGCGGGACGACCGTCTCGGCGCTGGTTTCCCAGACGTGGTTGCGGCCGCTGGTCGCGCCTTGCACGTTATAGGCCCAGACCGAGGTGAGCGCCGGCGCGCCCGCAGGCGGCTTGTTTAGCAAGGCGCTATAGTTCGGAACCGCCAGGGGATTGACGTTGCTGGTCTCGGCCAGGCTCTGGGTGCGATATTCGAAGTTGAGCGCCACAAAAACCGGGCCGGCCCAGTTGTTGAAGGCGGGACCGGAGATGTTGCCCTCGAAATCGTCGAGCTTGTTGATCGCCTCCCATTGGGTGTTGCTGTAGATGAACGCCTTGGCCGCGGCGCTGACATTGCCGTTACCCAATGGATTGAGGGGCGCGCACCCCGGATAGAGACCCGCATTGGCGGTGGTGCTGACCCGGCAAACGATATTGCCGCTGGCGTCCTTAACCGTGTCGGCCGCCGCGTAGAGGTTGGGATAGTTGATGTTGTTGTAGGTGCTCGAGCGCACGCGGGCTTCGCCGTGGGTGTAGTAGGCGTCCCATTTGAAGCTGCTGAACACCGAACCGGTCAGGCCGGCGGTGAAGTTCAGCGCGTCGGTCGTCTGGTTCAGGGTTGAGTCCTCGGCCAGGTCGCGGGCCAGACGGCTCAGGGTGAAGTTGGGCGTGCTTCCCAAGGCGCTTTTTTCCGCCGCCGTCAGGTACGGGTTATCGTTGGCGACCGTGAAGAGCGCCGCCGTCGCGTTGGAGCTGTGTTGGCCGAAGAGCCGCGTTTCGGCATAGCCGAGCTGTGCATAAGCCGTCAGGTTGTTGGTCAATTCATATTCGAAACGGCCAAACGCCTGGCTGGTGATAATCGGCGGCGTCATATTCAGGTCGGTAAACCACCCCCCATCGCCGCCGGTGGCGAGGTTGGCCGCGGTGGTGGGAGTCCCCGGATTGAACGCCCCCAACGATCCGTTGGGAAGGAACTGTTGCCCCTTGAACGGCCCGGTGAGCGCCAGGCCGCCAAACGAGGTGTTCGACACGCGGGCGTTCTGCGCCAGCACGTACGGGTTGGATGCGGTGCCCGCCGCGCCAACGCCGGTGGCCCCGATATAGACAGGGATGGACGCCGCCCATGGGCGGTCTTCATGCCGGCGCACGCCGTTGTTCTGGTAGCGCTCGGCGCTCCAAATCACGTGGCCGCGGTCTGTGACATCGCCTCCGCCGGCCACGCCGATGCGGCTGGAATTGGCGTCGCTACGGCTGGACGTTCCGCCCTGCACCACGGCCTTCAGCCCGTTGTACTTCTTGTCGAGCACGAAGTTGACCACGCCTGTGACCGCGTCTGAACCATAAACGGCCGATGCGCCGCCGGTGACCACGTCCACACGCTGAACCAGCATCTGCGGCAGGGTATTGATGTCGACCAAGCCGTTGATGGAGGTCGAGGGCACGCGGCGGCTGTCCATCAGGATCAGGGTGCGCGGGAGGCCGAATGCGCGCAGGTTCAGGAAGTTGCCGCCATACACGCTGGGCGAACCGCCGACGCTGCCGTTGGCGGCGGTGTTGGTGGAGAACGAGAACTGCGGCAGCTTGTTGAGGGCGTCGGGAATGTTCGATGGCGTGGTTTGCTGCAACTGCTCGATCGGCGCCACGGTGATCGGCGTTGGGGCGTTGTAGCCGTTGCGTACGATCCGCGAACCGGTGACGACCACGGTGTCGAGTTGAGCTGCCGTAGCCGGGCTGCCGGCCTGTTGCGCCATGGCGGGCGACACGATCGCCAAGAGGCTGACGCTTCCGCAGAGCGCGGTGACAAATTTCATGTTTCCCCCAGTTGAGATTTTTAGTTTTTCTTGGATTCCACGCTCTTCCGAGCGACCGACGCCTTATTTACTCAGCGTTGCCACCGCAACATTTATTTCGAGTTGTCGCCGCAAGTTGGTGTCGCAACATGAAGCAATCAAACATAAATTGACACGATAATTGGACCGCGGGAAAACTGGTTGTCAATAGCCAACGCATTGTCGATAAGGGAATCCGGGCCTGCGTCGTTGCGCGACGACCTTGGCCAGGTCAGCTCGAGTCGCGCGCAACAGGAACCTTCCGACGCCCCGCACGCTTGCGCCTGATGGCCCGGCCCGAGGCCAAGGGGCGCCGATGGCCCAAACCTCGAACATCTCGATCTATTCCGCCCTGCTCGGCAACCTGGCCGTGGCGGTGATCAAGTTCGGCGCCTTCGCGCTGAGCGGTTCGTCGGCCATGCTCACCGAGGCGATCCATTCGCTCGTGGACACCGCCAACCAGCTCCTGCTCCTGTTCGGCCTGTATCGCGGGGCCAGGCCGCCCGACGAGGACCACCCCTTCGGCCACGGCATGGAGGTCTATTTCTGGACCTTCGTGGTTTCGCTGCTGATCTTCGCCCTGGGCGGGGCGGTCGCAGTCTACCAGGGGATCCTGAAGCTGCTGCACCCAGCGCCGATCGCGCACGCCGGGCTGGGCATGGCGGTGATCGGCCTGTCGGCCGTATTCGAGATCGTCTCCCTGGCGATCAGCCGGCGCGCGGCCGAAAAGACCCGTTCGGCCATCGCGCGGAGGTTCTATCCCAAGCTCAGCCTCCTGCGGGCCATCCACATCAGCAAGGACCCCAGCGTGTTCGAGGTGTTCGCCGAAGGCCTCGCCGCCGTCGTCGGCCTGGCCTTCGCCGCCGCCGGGCTCGCCGGCTCGGCCTGGCTGGGGTGGGGCCCGGCCGACGGGATCGCCTCCATCGCCATCGGCCTGCTACTGGCGGTGGTCGCCTTCGTGCTGGGTTCGGAGACCCGCAGCCTGTTGACCGGCGAGGCGGCGGCCAAGCCGGTAGTGGACGAGGTCCGCTCGATCCTGACCGCCGACGCCCGGGTCCGCGACGTCTGCGAGGTGCAGAGCATGCACCTGGGCCCCGAAGAGATCCTCGTCGCCGCCACCCTGGATTTCGACGACAGCCTGTCGGGGCCGCAACTGGAGGAGGCCGCCGACGAACTGACGGACCGCCTGAAGGCGGCCGACCGCCGCATCACCCGCCTGTTCCTGAGACCCGGCCGCGCCAAGGACTAAAGCTGGCGCGCCTCATAAAGGCGCTTCAGCACCGGCGGAACCAGGCCTGGCAGGTCCTCCGAGATCAGGCCGGGCCCGAAGGCGGCGGCGGCCTCGGAATGGATCCACACCGCCGCGCAGGCGGCTTCGAAACTGTCCAGGCCCTGGGCCACCAGGCCGCCGATGAATCCGGCCAGCACATCGCCCGATCCGGCCGTGGCCAGCCAGGGCGAGCCGTTGGTGTTGACCACGGCGCGGCCGTCCGGCGCCGCGATCACCGTGTCCGAGCC
>JAQGII010000283.1 GCA_028291305.1 Caulobacteraceae bacterium | reverse complement strand
CCAGGGCCACCGGGCGGGTCGCGTCCAGCCCGCGCGCCTCCTCGAACAGCTTGGAGAAGAAGCGCGTCCCCGCCTCGACCGCTCCGGGCGGGGCGTCGTTGGTCGTGTGGAAAGGTTTGGGGATCGGCTCGTTGGCCAGCGACCACAGGATAATGCTGGGGTGGTTCTTGTCGCGGTCGACGAGGGCGCGCAGCGCTGCCGACAGCGCCCGGTAGCGGGCATCGATCACCTCCGGCGGATCCATGAACACCAGGCTCACGGCGGGGGTCTCGGCGATTACCAGGAAGCCGTACTCGTCGGCCAGCATCAGGGCTTCCTCGGCATAGGGGTAGTGCGAGGTGCGGAAGCTGTTGGCCCCGATCCATTTCAGCAGTTCGAAGTCGCGGACCAGAACCGGCAGATCCAGGCCTTTGCCGTGCATCGGGAAGTCTTCGTGCTTGCCGAACCCGGTCAGGAACACGGGCTGACCGTTGAGCAGGATCTGGCTGCCGCGGACGGCGATGGTCCGCACGCCGATCTTCATCTGGTATTCGTCCAGCGCCGGCTTGCCGCCGATCGAAACCGTCAGCCGATAGAGGAACGGATCGGCGGGACTCCACGGCCGCACGGCCGCAACCCTGATCTCGCCCTCGGCGTGTCCGTCGACCACCTTCACCATGGTGGAGACGGGCGCCGGGCCCCCCTCAAGGGTCAGTCGCGCCGAGCCGGACCAGCCGCCGTTCACCGCGAGCGCCACCTTCACCACCCCGTCGCGGCCGGCCAGATCGGTTGTCACCGTCAAATCGTGCAGGTGGGTGCGGGGCGCGGTGCACAGCAGGACCGGGCGGTTCAGCCCGGCATAGGGGAAGAAGTCGTAGGTCGTCTGGGGGTAGTCCTCCTGGTAGAAGCGCGCGGTGCGCCCGTCCGGGATCGCCGGCACACGGTCCAGCCTGAGCTCGTTCTCGACCCGCACCACCAGCCGATTGGCGACACCCGGACGGGCCGCGCTGGTGACGTCAAAGGCGAACGGCAGGTAGCCGCCCTGATGCTCGCCCAACAACTCGCCGTTCAGCCAGACCTTCGCGTGGTAGAGCGCCGAGCCGAAGCGGATGTAGACCTGCCGGCCCTGCTCGGCCGGCGACTGCCACACCTCGGTCTCGTACCAGGCCGGCCCGAAGTAGTTCTGCGCATCGTCGAACAGGTCGTTCCAGCTGCAGGGGACGGGAATCCTTCGGCTGGTGTTCAGCCCTTCGAACCACCGCTGGCGCTCGCCGAGGTCCTCAGGGTCGAGCTGGAACCGCCACAGGCCTGAAAGATCGCGGCGCGAGCGCGTGGCGCTTTCGTGGGGATAGAGCAGGCTGACGGGCTGGGCGGAGGGGAGGGGACCGGGCGCGGCGTCGGCCGCCTGGGCCGAGGCCGCGGCCACCGCGCCGCCGGCGACGGCGCCGAGCGCGCCGATGGTCTGACGCCGCGTCAACGCCGGCGGCTCTTGGCCGGACTTCGCCTGCCGATCGCTCATTTGGCCTCCCGTCAATCTTGTTGTTCAGGCGCATCCGGCGGACCGGGCTACACCACCGATGCGTAGCGCTGGCGTGCGGCCGCGACCTTGGCCCGGGCGCGCTCGATCTCCTGCACTTCCGTAGCGGCCAGCAGTGACGCCAGGACCCGCCCCAGATGCTGACGCATGGCCCGGCGCGCAACCTCCGGCTTGCGGGTGCGCAGCGCGGCGACGATCTCCCGGTGCTCGTCGATGCGCGGCGCCACGCCGGCGGCGTGCGCCTTGGCGCTGAGCAGCTTGTACTGGGGCGAGCGAGCGCGCGCGTCCCAGAGCTCCTCCACCGTCGAGGCCATGACGCTGTTCTGGGTGGCCACGGCGATGAGCAGGTGGAAGCGCCGGTCGGCGTCCTCGGCCATGGCCACGTCCGCCGAATTCATCTCGGCCGCCAACTGGTCGAGTTCGCCGAGGGTCTCCTCGGTGATCCGCGAAGCGGCCAGGGCGCAGGCTTCGCTCTCGAAGGCGTGGCGCGCCTCCAGCAGTTCGAACGGCCCGACGTCGGTGGCCCCCGCCTTGCCCCCCGGCGGCACGCGCAACAGCACATACACGCCCGAGCCCGTGCGGACCTCGACCAGCCCGTCCAGCTCCAAGGCGATGATCGCCTCGCGCACGGTTGGCCGCGAGACGCCGTGAATCTGGGTCAGCTCCCGTTCGGAAGGCAAACGGCGTCCGACGGGATAGGTCCCGTCGGCGATCCGAGCCGCCAACTCCCGGGCCACGCGCTCGTAAAGCCGGCCTTGATCCGCCTTATTCGTCATACCAATCATCCTAACCTGTCTAACCAATCTGGACAAGTCGCTCGTCGCTGATTAGCCTAGCCGCAGTTCACAGAGGGCAAGATGAGCGGTTCAATGACGCAAGCCAACGTGCATTCGGGTCAGGACGCGACAGTTTCGTTTCCGATGAGGATCCGCGACGCCCGCGTCGTTGTGACGTCGCCTGGTCGCAATTTCGTCACCCTGAAGATCGAGACCGACCAGGGCGTCTACGGCATCGGCGACGCGACCCTGAACGGGCGCGAGAAGGCGGTGGTCGCCTATCTGGAGCACCACGTCATTCCGGTCCTGATCGGGCGCGACGCGCGGCAAATCGAGGACATCTGGCAGTTCCTCTATCGCGGCGCCTACTGGCGACGCGGGCCGGTCACCATGCGCGCCATCGCGGCAGTGGACGTGGCCCTTTGGGACATCAAGGGCAAGGCGCTGGGCGCGCCGATCTATGACCTTCTGGGCGGCCGTAGCCGCGATGCGGTGATGGTCTACGGCCATGCCAACGGCGGCGACATTCCCGAGACGATCGATGCGGTCGGCCGCTATCTGGACGCCGGCTACCAGGCGGTCAGGGCGCAGTCCGGAATCCCGGGCCTTGAACTCGCCTACGGGGTGGGCCGCGGGGAGCTTCACTACGAACCCGCCGACGCGGCCCTGCCGACCCAGTCCCTGTGGGACACGCGCAAGTACATGGCCCTCGCCCCCAAGCTGTTCGAGGTGCTGCGCGACCGCTTCGGGCCCGAGCCCCGGTTCCTGCACGACGTGCACCACCGGCTCACGCCTCTGGAGGCGGCCCAGTTGGGCAAGCGCCTGGAGCCGTATGACCTGTTCTGGATCGAGGACCCGACCCCGGCGGAGAACCAGGAGGCCTTCCGGCTGATCCGCCAGCACACCACGACCCCGATCGCCGTGGGCGAGGTGTTCAACACCATCTGGGACGCCAAGGACCTGATCCAGGAGCAGTTGATCGATTTCGTGAGAGCGTCCGTACTGGGGGCGGGCGGCCTGACCCACCTGCGCCGGATCGCCGACTTCGCAGCTCTCTGGCAGGTCCGCACCGGCTGCCACGGCGCCACCGACCTGTCGCCGGTGACCATGGGCGCGGCGCTGCACTTCGACATCTGGGTGCCGAACTTCGGCATGCAGGAATACATGCGGCACACCGCCGAGACCGATGCGGTGTTCCCGCACGCCTACACCTTTGAGCGCGGATTCCTGCGGCCGGGGGATGCTCCGGGTCACGGTGTGGACCTCGACGAGGTGCTCGCCGCCCGCTTCCCGTACGAGCCCCGACAGCTGCCGGTCGCCCGTCTGACGGACGGCACCATGTGGAATTGGTAAGGCGCAACGCCGAGGACGGTGAAAATCCGTCAACCAGAACGATTGAAATTGGTCTGGCCAATATGCTAGGCTGTTAACCAAACCGGCGCCTAGTACGCCGAATTCCTTGGGGAGAAACACGATGCGGCGACTACTTGCGACCACCGGTCTATCGACGCTTTTTGCCAGCCTGATGGTGGCCGGGGGAGCGCAGGCGCAAACCGAATCCCAGGCTGCTCCGCCCGCCGCGGCGCCGATCAGCATCGGCGAGGTGGTGGTGACCGCGCAGAAGCGCGCCGAAAACCTTCAGAACGTGCCTCAGGCGGTCCAGGCGGTCAGCGGGGCCCAGTTGCGGGCCTCGGGCGTGATGGAATTCGCCGACCTGACCAAGGTGGCACCGTCTCTTGTCATCCGCCCGGCCGAGAACCCGGTGAACGCGTCCGTGTCGATGCGCGGGATCGGCACCTTCGCCTTCAGCATCGGCGTGGAGCCGAGCGTGGCGGTGCAGGTCGACGACGTCCCGGTGTCGTTCCAGCCCATGGCCTTCGCCGACCTCGCCGACATCGAGCGCATCGAGGTCCTGCGCGGCCCGCAGAGCACGCTCTACGGTAAGTCGGCTTCGGCCGGCCTCATCAATGTCGTGACCCCCGCCCCGACCTCGACCTACACCGGCCGCATCAACGCCATGGCCACGGGCGACGGAGAAGGGGAGGTCGGCGGCGTGGTGTCGGGACCGATCAACGACACTCTCGGCTTCCGCCTCAGCGCCGACTACGACAACTTCCGCGGCAATGTGAAGAATCTCTACAACGGCGACTGGGTCAACGGCCGCGTCCAGTCTTCGATCTACGGCAAACTGGTATGGAAGCCGACCAGCCGCTTCCAGGCCACCGTCGGCCTCAACTACATCGACGGACGGCAGACCATTGGCCGTCCCTTCATCGCCCTGGCCCCCAACGCCAACCTCAGGGGCAATCCCGCCCAACCGCCTTCGGTCTGGGCCCCGGGCGTGACCGCCGGCCTGGCCAATACCGACGTCAGCAACAACGTCACGTCCGGAACCAACTACGACGGCATCACCGAGTCGCTGCGGATGTCCTACGACCTCGACTGGGCGACGCTGATGTCGATCACCTCGCACGACTCTTACTTCCTGAAGGATCGGCTGGACCAGGACGAGGGCTCGGTGGCGGCGCCCGACAACCGTCAGTTCGGCGAGTTCACGTCTTCGCAGTGGACCCAGGAGCTTCGCCTGGTCTCGCCGTCAGACAAGCCGCTGCGCTACACGGCCGGTTTCTTCTACGCGGGCGTAGACTACTCCCGTGATTTCACGCGGGGCCCGGCCTTCTCCCTGGCCCGTTGGTACGGCACGGCGGGCTCGCAACAGGGGGCCGGCTTCGGTCAGGTGGATTGGGAATTCGTGCCGGGCACCACGGCCACCGCCGGCGTCCGCTATCAGCACGAACGCGTCAACTACACCTTCCTCGATATCCAGAACGGCAACGCCTTCTTCAGCGGCAACGCCAACGACAACTTCGCCACCTACAAGGCGTCGCTGGAGCACAAGTTCACCCGGGACATCATGGGCTATGCGTCCTACGCCACGGGTCACAAGGGCCAGACCTACGACCTGTCCACGGGCTTCAACACAAACCGCGCCTTGGCCGGCCCGGTGCTGCCGGAGACCTCCGGCAGTTGGGAAGTCGGCGCGCGCACCCAGTTCTTCGAGCACCGCCTGACCGTCAACCTGACCGCCTTCGACGCCATCTACCGCAACTTCCAGGCCCAGGGCATCGAGACCCTGGCGGACGGCACGGTGAACTATCGGCTGACCAATGTGGGCCGCATCCATACCCGGGGGGTCGAACTCGACTCTTCCGGGCGTCTGGACAACCTGCAGCTGGGCTTCTCGGCCGCCTATCTGGATGCGGTGATCGACAGCTTCCCGCTGGCGCAATGCTATCCGCTGCAAACGGCGGCGCAGGGTTGCACGGGCAACCCGTCGCGCCAGAGCCTGACCGGTCGCACCCCGCCCCAGGCGCCCAAGTGGAAGCTGTCGGCCAACTTCGACTACCACCATGGGCTTGGGTCGCTGCCCTTCGACGGGGTGGTGCAAGGGCTCTATACCTATCAGAGCGAGGTGAACTACTCGCTGAACCAGGATCCCCAGACGATCCAAAGGGCCTACGGCATCCTCAACCTCTCGGCCGGGATCCGCGATCCCATCCGCCACTACGAGATCATGGCCTTCGTCAACAACCTGACGGACCAGCATTACTACTCGAACCTGTACAATTCGACGGGCAACTACAGCAACGCCCTCGCCACCCAGGCGCTTCCTCCTCGCGATTTCGGGCGCTACGCCGGTGTCCGGGCGTCCTATTCGTTCTAGGATCACGACCGGCGCGGATCGGGTCGGGGGCAGCCCCGCCCCGATCCGGCTCGCGCCAACGACAGACGTCGCGGCGGGGCTGGCGCAGGCTGGTCCGGCCGCCGGCTCGCGACATGCAGGGAGTTGAAGCGTGATCATCGATGCGATGGCGAGCTCGTCCACCGATCCGGTTCCGGTCGA
Source organism: Caulobacteraceae bacterium (assembly GCA_028291305.1). Classification (GTDB taxonomy): domain Bacteria; phylum Pseudomonadota; class Alphaproteobacteria; order Caulobacterales; family Caulobacteraceae; genus BOG-938. Next base: position 5,214 of record JAQGII010000283.1, on the reverse strand, counting down.
GGACACCACCGTGTCGGTGGATCTTCCGGACCTACGGATCTTCGTCTTCATCCTGTTTTTCATCTTCGGCGGGATCACCAGCCTCAACGACGTCATCATCCCCAAGCTGAAGTCGCTGTTCACCCTGTCCTACGCCGAGGCGATGCTGGTGCAGTCCGCCTTCTTCGGGGCCTACCTCCTGGTCTCCCTGCCGGCGGCCGCGCTGGTGAAGCGGATCGGCTACATGCGCACGGCGGCCACGGGCCTGCTGGCCATGACCCTTGGGTGCCTGTTGTTCGTGCCCGCATCGCTGTCGGGCCTGTTCGCCGCGTTCCTGCTCGCGCTGTTCGTCCTGGCGTCCGGGATCACCATCGTGCAGGTGGTGGCCAACCCCCTGATCTCCATGCTCGGACCGGCCAGGACCGCCCATAGCCGGCTGACCTTCGCCCAGGCGTTTAATTCTCTCGGCACCACCATCTTCCCGTTCGTCGGTTCGGTTCTGATTCTGGGGCCGCTGGCCCGGGTCGACGGGGCGGGCCTGACGGGTGCAGCGCTGTCCGCCTTTCGCGCCGCCGAGACCCAGGTCGTCATGCGGACCTATCTCGGCCTCGCCGCGATCCTGGCGTTGGTCGCGGCTGCCGTCTGGATGCGGCGCAAACGCCTGGTGGAGACGCCCGCCCCGCACGCGGGCGTGCTGGCGGGCTTCGGCCTGCTGAAGCGTCCGCGCTTCGTGTTCGGCGCGCTCGGCATCTTCCTGTACGTGGGCGCGGAGGTCGCCATCGGCTCGATCATCGTCAATTTCCTGATGCAGACGGACGTCCTCGGGCTAAGCCAGCAAGCGGCCGGCAAGCACGTGCCTCTCTATTGGGGGGGCGCCATGGTCGGACGGTTCCTGGGCGCCTACCTGCTCAGGATCGCATCGCCCGGAAAGGTCCTGGCGGGCGTCGCGAGCGCAGCGATCCTGCTCCTGGCCACCGCGGCCACCGCCGGCGGCCCTGTCTCCGGATGGGCGCTGCTGGCTATCGGCCTGTGCAATGCCATCATGTTCCCGACCATCTTCAGCCTGGCCAGCGAGGGCCTGGGCGCGCGGGCGGCCGACGGATCGGGCATCATCTGCGTTGCCATCGTTGGCGGGGCGCTCGTCCCCCTGCTGACGGGGCGCGTGGCGGATCTCGCTGGGCTGCATGCGGCCCTGCTCGTGCCGGCCATCTGCTACGCCACGATCCTGGCCTTCGGCGTCTATGCGCGCCGGCCCGCCGTGGGCGCAGGCCTGGCGCCCCAGCGCGCCCCGGGGCATTAACCGCCCGCGGCGCGGTCCTCCACGCCGAGCAGCGATGAAGCCAGGACAGCCGAGCCGAGCAGGGCGGCGTAGGCGTGCATGATCATCCGCGTCGGGATGGCGGCGAGATAGCCGCCGAAACGACCCTTTTCCTCGAACCGGCGGCGGAACGCGCCGTTTTGCAGGTGCTTCGCGATCCCCGGGGCGATGCCGCCGCCCAAGAGAACGCCGCCCCGCGCGCCGTAGATTAGCGCCACATCCCCGGCCACAGAGCCGTAGATGGCGCAGAACCGATGCAGCGCATGCTGGCACAGCAGGTCGCCGGCTTCGGCCTCGCACACGATGTCCTCCGACGGGAGGTCGCCGAGGGGGCGGCCTTCGATCTCCGACAAGGCCCAGCGCAGATTGGCCAGGCCCGGCCCGGACAGCAGCCGCTCAATCGAGACACGACCAAAGCGGCGGGTCAGCAGGCGCAGGATCTCGATCTCGACCTCGTCCACGGGGGCGAACGAGACGTGCCCGCCTTCGGTGGCGATGGCCGTCGGGCCGCCGACCCCGCGCGCCAAGGCGCCGGCGCCGAAGCCGGTGCCGGCGCCGATCACTGCGACGGTCTGCGTCAGGTCGCCCGCGAGCTTCGGCCCGATGTCGGCGAGGTCCGCCTCGGTCAGCTGGTCCACCGAAAGCGCCAGGGCCGTGTAGTCGTTGATCAGCTTGGCCTTGCCGACGCCGTAGGCCTGCAGCGCCGCCTCGGACATCCGCCAGGGCATGTTGGTGGACTTGACCACGCCGCCGCTGACCGGCCCAGCGATTGCGATCACCGCCGCGATGGGGGGGCGCCAGTGCATCGACGTCAGATAGAGGTCTATGGCCTCTTCGGCGCTCGCGAAGTCGGCGCACTTGTAACGGGTAGGGTTTGTCAGGCTCACCTGGCCGTCGACACACTGGGCCAGCGCCAGGCGGCAGTTGGTCCCGCCCACGTCGCCCACCAGGGCGGTCGCATGGGGGCGAAGGCTGTCAAGGTCGTGGAGGGACATCTCTACCCCAGGGCTTCGCGCGGGCTTGGTCCGGTCGATCCTCGCACGATTATGGTGAAATCCAGAAGGCGACCGGGGCCGTCGGGCGCTGACTGCGCCCCTTGGATCAGCATCGAGGCCGCCTCGTAGGCCATCTCGATCACTGGTTGGCGAACCGTGGTCAGCTGCGGCCAGACGACCTGGGCAATCGGCGAGTCGTCGAACCCCGCCACCGAAAGGTCATCGGGCACGGTCAGCCCGATGCGGTTGGCGACGGCCATGACGCCCAACGCCATGTCGTCATTGCTGGCAAAGACGGCGGTCGGCCGGTCCGACAGGTTCAGAAGCCGCTCAGCCGCCGCCGCCCCGGATCGGAACGAGAAGCTCCCTGGCTGGACCCATTGGGACGCAACCTCCAGCCCCGCCGCCTGCATCGCCTGGACAAACCCCTGATAGCGCAGCGCGCTGACGGAATGGTCGGCGTGGCCCCTGATGAAGCCGATCCGCCTGTGCCCCAGGGCCTGCAGATGGGCGGTCATGTCGTAGGCGGCCTGCCGGTCGTCCATGTAGACGTAGGGCCCGCGGTCGAACTGGCCGGCCGGCGCGATCCGGACATGGGGCGTGCCCCGTTGATCCAGGACCTGCAGCACGTCGAGCCGATCGCAGACCGGAGGGGGCAGGATCACACCGTCGATCTTCACATTGGCCAGCAGGGTTTCGATCTGTTCGCGGCCGGCGACGTCCTGCTCCTGGATCTGTTCGATCAGCAGGTGGCGCCCGGCTTCGCGGCATGCGCTCATGGCGCCGTGCTGCACGCCGCTGATATAGCCCAGGCTGGATTGGTCGTAGTAGAGGCCGATGAGATAGGCCCGCGACCCAGCCAGGGCGCGCGCGGCGAAATTCGGATGGTAATTCAGGGTTTCCGCTGCCGCCAGCACGCGCGCGCGCAGCTCATCGCGGACGTGGGGTTCGCGATTGAGCACGCGGGACACCGTCTTGATCGACACCCCGGCCAAGGCCGCGACGTCATTGATGGTGACGGAGTTCAATGCACACCCCCGATGGGGTCGGCCGTCCGGCGACCGAGGGCCGCGGCCGCCCGAGCCAGGGTCTCGATCGTTCCCCAGTCGCGCGCCTCCACCGCCTTGGCCGGGGCCACCCAGGAGCCGCCGACGCAGAGCACATTAGGCAGGGCCAGGAACTGGCCTGCGTTGGCGACGTCGATGCCGCCGGTGGGGCAGAACGCGACCTCGGCGAAGGGGCCGTGCAGGGCCTTGAGCCCGCCGACGCCGCCGGCCGGCACGGCGGGGAAGAACTTGAACGCGGTCTGGCCCGAACCCATGGCCTTCATTATCTCCGAGGCGGTGGCGACGCCGGGCAGAATCGGGATCGGCCCTGCCTCCAGCATGAAGTCGGCCAGGCCCGGCGAGAAGGCGAAGCGGGCGCCGGCCTCGGCCGAGCGCTGCAGGTCCCGGGCGCCGACTACCGTGCCCGCCGCCACCACCGCGTCAGGAACCTCGCCGGCGATGCGGCGCATGGCCTCGAGAGCGGCGGGGGTGCGCAGGGTCACCTCCAGCACCTTCAGCCCGCCCTGGACCAGGGCCCGGGCCAGGGGAACGGCGTCCGCGGCTTCACGGATCGTGAGGACCGGCACCACCGGCGAGAGTTTGAGGTAATCCCGAATGTCCATGGTGCGCCTTACTGAAAGAACACGCCGGCGCCGTGCTCGGCGGGGCCGGCGGCCTGGCGCATGTGGGCGAACAACTCGCGGCCGTAGCCGTGCTCGCCGGCCCGGGGATCGGCGACCGCCGGGCGGGCGGCCAGCTCGGCGGGATCGACCTTGACCTCCAGGGTCCCGGCCTCGCCGTCCAGGCGGATCAGGTCCCCCGTGCGCAGCCGCGCCATCACCCCGCCGTCCGCCGCTTCGGGAGTGACGTGGATCGCCGCGGGAGTCTTGCCTGAGGCGCCGGACATGCGCCCGTCGGTGACCAGGGCCACCTTGCGCCCGCGGTCCTGCAGCACGCCGAGCGGCGGGCTGAGCGAGTGCAGCTCGGGCATGCCGTTGGCCTTGGGCCCCTGGAAGCGCACCACCGCCACGAAGTCGCGGTCCAGCTGGCCGGCCTTGAACGCGGCCAGGAATTCCTCCTGGTCCTCGAACACGATGGCCGGCGCCTCCACCACCCGGTGCTCGGGCTTCACCGCCGAGACCTTGATCACCGAGCGGCCGAGGTTGCCGGTGAGCAGGCGCAGCCCCCCTTCCCGGTCGAAGGGATCGCATGGGGGCCTGATGATCGAGACGTCCAGGCTGAGCGCAGAGGCGCCCTTCCAAACCAGTTCCCCATCTTCGAAGAAGGGTTCGGTCGCATAGCGCCGCAGACCTCGGCCAGCGACGGTCAACACATCCTCATGCAGCAGGCCTGCATCGAGCAGGTCTCGGGTGATCAGCGCCAGCCCGCCTGCGGCGTGGAACTGGTTAACATCGGCGGCGCCGTTGGGATAGACCCGCGCCAGCAGCGGGATCACGCGCGACAGCTCGTCGAAATCGGTCCAGTCGATCAGCACCCCGGCCGCCCGGGCGATGGCGATCAGGTGCAGGGTGTGGTTGGTCGAGCCGCCGGTGGCCATCAGCCCGACGACGCCGTTGACGATGGCCTTTTCGTCGATCACCCAGCCGAGCGGCGTGTAGTCGTTGGAGCCGTCGCGGATCGCGACGACCCGCTGGGTGGCGGCGCGCGTCAAGGCATCCCGCAGTTGGGCGTCCGGGTGCACGAAGGCTGAGCCCGGCAGGTGCACCCCCATCAGCTCCATCAGCATCTGGTTGGAATTGGCGGTGCCGTAGAAGGTGCAGGTGCCGGGCGAGTGATAGGACCGGCTCTCAGCCTTCAGCAGCTCGTCCTTGCCGACCTTGCCTTCGGCATAGAGCTGGCGGATGCGCTGTTTTTC
>JAQGII010000246.1 GCA_028291305.1 Caulobacteraceae bacterium | reverse complement strand
TCCCAGCCGCGCCTTGACCGAGAGATCGAGCGCCCACGGCGGCAACATCGCTCGGCTGCTGCGCGGATAAATTCTGGCTGGCCTGGGTGGCCCGCGCCCAAGCCTGACGACCGGCCATGATGGCCTGGCCGCCCAGCCGCTGCACATCGGCGTTCCGCTGCGCCATCCAATTTTCAATACTGTCGAGAACGTCAGCGCTGTCTTGCGCCGACTGACGTCCAGCCATGCCATTGCCCCCTGAAGACACTGTCCCGGCGGATTAGCCTGCCCGATATAGGGTAAAAAATCAAGAACAAAACAAGAACGATTCCGACCAAATTCAAGGAGGCGCGATGGGCGATGCGCGAAGCTTTTGGCGTCAGTAGTTTATCGGTTCCAGGGACAAACCCTGGGATGACGTGTCTTGGATGACCTAAGCCGTCACCACTTCCATCGCCGGCACCGTCTGCTTCAGCCGGCCGCCGAGCCGGATCGGCTCGATGCGCCGGGCCAGGCCGGTGCGGTCGTCGGTCTCGACGAACACGCCGCACACCGTCGCGGGGCCGCTGGCCGGGGTGTAGCGGCCTTGCGAGATGCGGGTGGTGAAGCGGCGCAGCGGTTCTTCCTTCTGGTTGCCGATCACGCTGTCGTAGTCGGCGCAGGCGCCGGCGTCGGTCTGGTAGGCCGTGCCGCCATTCAAGATCTGGGCGTCGGCGGTGGGCACGTGGGTGTGGGTGCCGACCACCAGGCTGGCGCGGCCGTCGCAGAAATGGCCCATGGCCATCTTCTCGGAGGTGGCCTCGCAGTGGATGTCGACGATGGCCGCGTCGCAGGCGACGCCCAGGGGGCAGTCGTCGAGCGCCTTGTCGACGGCGGCGAAGGGGTCGTCGAGCGCGTCCATGTGCACCCGGCCGAGCAGGTTGACCACCAGGATGCGGCGCCCGCCCGGGACGTCGAACAGATAGGCGCCGCGGCCCGGCGCGTCGGCCAGCACCGGGTAGTTGAGCGGGCGGATCAGGCGCGGCTCGCGCACGATATAGGTGAGCGCCTCCTTCTGGTCCCAGGAGTGGTTGCCCAGGGTGATGCAGTCGGCGCCCGCCTCGAAGATCTCGTTGGCGGTGTTCTCGGTGATGCCGAAACCGGCGGCGGCGTTCTCGCCGTTGACCACCACGAAATCGAGCCCGAGCTGGCGGCGCAGCCCCGGCAGATGGTCGGCGAGGCCGTCGCGGCCCGAGCGCCCCACGACGTCGCCGAAGAAAGCAATGCGCATCAGTCGTCCTTTGTCTGGACGCGATGATAGCCTCTTTCGGTGAGGATGGCGTCCACAGGTTGATCGTGCGGTTCGCGCGGGACCCGGTCGATCTCCTGGCCCGCATAACCGAGGCCGACGACGAACAGCGGCCCGCGGGCGCGCAGGGCCTGCAGCGTGCGGTCGTAGTAGCCGCCGCCCTGGCCGAGGCGGTAGCCGTCGCGGTCGAAGGCCAGCAGGGGCGCGATCACCAGCTGGGGGATCAGGGCTTCGGCGGCGGCGGTGGGCGAGGGTATCCGGGCGGCGTCGGCCTGCAGCGCCTGATCGGCGGTCCAGACGCGGAAGACGAGGGGCGACGCGCGGTCGGCGGCGGCCGGCAGGACGATCCTCGAGCCCCGCCCGGCCAGCCGGCGCAGGACGGGCCAGGGGTTCAGCTCCGCGCCCTGCGCATGGTAGCCGGCCGCGACGGCGGCCGGCGGCAGGTCGTCCAGCGGCAGGTGCAGGGCGGCGGCTTCGGCGGCGCCGGGATCGATGGCCGCCAGGTCCCGTCGGCGGGCGCGCATCGCGGCGCGCAGGTCGGCCTTGGAAAGGGGGGACGCGGCGGTCAATCGGACGTCCTCTAGCCGCCGGGGATGAAGGTGGCGGCGCCGCGAGAGCCGTGAAAGCGTTTCAATCCCCTCGGACCTGGATAACCAGGTGGGCGCCGTGTCGCCGAAACCACGGTCTCGGTGAGGGACAGCTCCCTATGAGGATGATTAAGGTCCCCGGGATTAGTTGCTTTCGACGCGAGCCGCAGCAAGACCCGCCGCCTGCATACTTAGGCCTCGCGGCGCGCCTTCTCAAGCGCAACCGCAATTCCCTTTGTGCGGCCCCGCTTTGCCGATGCCGCAGCGCAGCAAGAATAGCCCCCACCCAGAGCAGCGCGCGCGACATTCTGTCCCGTTGCCTACAAGATGATTCGCACCCAATATTCTATTCAACAGCCATTCATTGTTCGCGGACAATAATCGCGATCAGGAATAAGCGTCATAGTCTAGGTCGGTAGCCAAGTTTATCTAGGTCATCGACCCAGCGGCGGGCAGTTCTGCTTTAGCGGAAGGCGCAAGGCGGAACCAAACGCTCCAGTGTAGGTCGGAAGGGTTTTCGCCATGGTGCGCAGCAGTTATTCGGATGTGTTCTCGATCTCCCACGAGCGGGAGTTCGACGAGCATGTCGAAGCAGGGGATCTGGTGCGCACGGGGACCAACATGTTCCCGCATTACCAGGTGATCGCCGTCTATGACGACAAGGTCTGGGTGCGCGACGTGCAGTACGGCACGGACGGCATCACCAGCCTGAAACTGTGCCGCAAGATCAACGGTCCGGTGACCACGCCGCAACTCGAAGCGGTCTGATCTTTGCCCTCCCGCGAGCGGGGAGGACGCAATCCTACATCAGCGTTCCGCTGGGCTGGGCCCGGTTGGCCAGGGCCTCGATGCGCTGGGCGGCGGTGTCCAGGGCGTTGGCGGCGCGGGTCTCCACGGTCTGCAGCTCCGCGCGAAGCCTGGTGGCTTCGCCCTGCAGATGCGCCAGGCGGGCGCGGGCCTCGGCCAGTTCGTCGGCCATCATCAGCGCGCCCATCAGGAACAGGCGGGTCTCGCCCAGCTGCCCGACGCTGCCCGACAGCTGCTGCACCTGGCTGTCGAACAGCTTGGCCAGTTCGCGCAGGTGGTTCTCCTGCCCGTCTTCGCAGCCCACCAGATAGGGCCGCCCGTTCACCTCGATGGTCAGCTGGGCCATGGTCTCAGGCCCCCTGCCGCTGGCCCAGGGCCGAGCGGATCTCGGTGATGGCCTTGTCCAGCGCCTGGGCCGCCTCGCGCCCCGCCGCCTGCAACTCCCGCTCGCGCCCGCGCGCGGCGTCCAGTTCGGCGGCCAGCTTGGCGCGGTCCAGGTCGAACAGCCCGCCGACCTCGGCCTTGGCCGTGGACATCAGCCCGGTGAGCCGGGTCTCGAGCATGGAGATCGCCCGATCCAGCCTGCGCGCTCCCGCGTCCAGCGCGCTTTCGGCGCCCGCTTCTCGCATCATCCGCATGGTCCTTCGTCGTTCGCCCTATTCTATAGACTGCGTCGGCGGCCGCCCGAAAGAGTCGGCTGATCACAAGACGCGGCGACGCGCCGCTCGCCTCCGGCTTGACCCTGCGGCCCCATCGTGGCCTAGAGCGGGCGATCCCTAGCCCTGCGAGTCCCCCGTCCCGATGACCGCCTCTCCCCAAGTCATGGCCGACGCCATCCGCGTGCTCTCGATGGACGCCGTGCACAAGGCGAAGTCCGGCCACCAGGGCATGCCGATGGGCATGGCGGACGTGGCCACGGTCCTGTGGACCAAATTCCTCAAGTACGACGCCGCCGACCCGGCCTGGGCCGACCGCGACCGCTTCGTGCTGTCGGCCGGCCACGGCTCGATGCTGCAATACGCCCTGCTGCACCTGACCGGCTTCAAGGCCATCACCATGGAGCAGATCAAGGCCTTCCGTCAGTGGGGCTCGCTGACCGCCGGCCACCCGGAATACGGCCACACCCCCGGCG
>JAQGII010000224.1 GCA_028291305.1 Caulobacteraceae bacterium | reverse complement strand
GCTCGCTGCAGCACGGCCAGCAGATCACCGAGACGCCGAGACGCCTGCTGACCGCCGCCGGCTTCGTCGTCGCCACGCCCGAGGACGCCCATCTGTGCTGCGGGTCGGCGGGGGTCTACAACATCCTGCAGTCGGAGATCGCCGGCCAGCTGGGACGCCGCAAGGTGGACACCCTCGAACGCCTCAAGCCGGCGGTGATCGCCACCGCCAACATCGGCTGCGCCGTCCAGATCGCCCACGGCACGGCGATCCCGGTGGTGCACACCGTCGAGCTTCTGGACTGGGCGACCGGCGGCCCCGAGCCCCGCGCGCTCCGTCATCCGGATACGGCCAACAGCAGGGAGTCCGACAATGGCTGACATGATCGACAAGGCCGGGCTGAAGGTCGCCGCCCCGCTGGCGCGCTTCCTCGAGGACCGCGCCCTGCCCGGCACGGGCGTACAGCCGGAAGCGTTCTGGTCTGGCGTGGCGACCATCTTCGAACGGTTCGCCCCGCGCAACCGGGCGCTGCTGGCCAAGCGCGACGCCCTGCAGGCGCAGATCGACGCCTGGCACCAGGCGCGCCAGGGCCAGGCCATCGACATGGCCGAGTACCAGGCCTTCCTGCGCCAGCTCGGCTATCTCGTGGACGAGCCGGCCCCCTTCGCCATCGACCCGCACAACGTCGACGACGAACTGGCCCGGCTGGCCGGCCCGCAGCTGGTGGTGCCGATCCTCAACGCCCGCTTCGTGCTCAACGCCGCCAACGCGCGCTGGGGCAGCCTCTACGACGCCCTCTACGGCACCGACGCCATCCCCGGCGACCACGCCGCCAAGGGCTACGATCCCCAGCGCGGGGCGCAGGTGATCGCCCGGGCCAAGGCCTTCCTCGACGACGCCGTCCCGCTCGCCCAGGGCAGCCATGCGGCGGTGACGGGCTACAGCGTGCAGGACGGCAAGCTCTCGCCCGCCCTGGCCGAACCGGCGGCCATCGCCGGCTACCGCGGCGATCCGGCGAGCCCGCAATCGGTGCTGCTGCGCCACCACGGCCTGCACGTCGAGCTGGTGCTGGACCGCGGCCACAGGATCGGCAAGGACGACCCCGCCGGCCTGGCCGACGTCGTGCTGGAAGCGGCCCTGTCGACCATCGCCGACCTGGAGGACTCCATCGCGGCGGTCGACGCCGAGGACAAGGTCGAGGCCTACGCCAACTGGCTGGGGCTGATGCGCGGCGACCTGGAGGCGACCTTCGACAAGGGCGGCCGCACCATGACCCGCGCGCTGGAGCCCGACCGCCAGTTCACCGCGCCGGACGGCGAGACCCTGATCCTGCCCGGCCGCAGCCTGCTGTTCGTGCGCAACGTCGGCCATCTGATGACCACGCCGGCCGTGCGACTGGCGGACGGCTCGGAGGGACCGGAAGGCATCCTCGACGGCATCGTCACCAGCCTGATCGGCATCCACGACCTGAAGCGCAACGGCCGCTTCGTCAACAGCCGCGCGGGCTCGATCTACATCGTCAAGCCGAAGATGCACGGCCCCGAGGAGGCGGCCTTCGCCAACGACCTGTTCGACGCCATCGAGGACCTGCTGGGCCTGGCCCGCCACACCATCAAGGTCGGACTGATGGACGAGGAGCGGCGCACCTCGGCCAACCTCGCCGCCTGCATCGAGGCGGTGAAGGGCCGGATCGTGTTCATCAACACCGGCTTCCTCGACCGTACCGGCGACGAGATCCACACCTCCATGCGCGCCGGGACCATGGTTCCCAAGGCGCAGATGCGGACCTCGGCCTGGATCAAGGCCTATGAGCTACGCAACGTGCAGATCGGCCTGGCCTGCGGCCTGTCGGGCCGGGCGCAGATCGGCAAGGGCATGTGGGCGGCGCCCGACCGCATGGCCGACATGCTGGAGCAGAAGATCGCCCACCCGCGCACCGGGGCCAACACCGCCTGGGTGCCCAGCCCCACCGCCGCCACCCTGCACGCCATCCACTACCACGCGGTCGACGTGTTCGCCGTGCAGGAGACGGTGAAGGCGCAAGGCGTGGCGGGGCTGGACGGCCTGCTGACCATTCCCCTGGCCGTCGGCCAGAACTGGACCGAGCAGGAGGTCCGCGACGAGCTCGACAACAACGCCCAGGGCATCCTCGGCTATGTGGTGCGCTGGATCGACCAGGGCATCGGCTGCTCCAAGGTGCCCGACATCCACGACATCGCCCTGATGGAGGACCGCGCCACCCTGCGCATCTCCTCCCAGCACATGGCCAACTGGCTGATGCACGGCGTCTGTTCCGCCGAGGAGGCCGACGCGGCGCTGCGGCGCATGGCGGCCAAGGTCGACGCCCAGAACCACGGCGATCCGCTCTACCGGCCGATGGCCGGGCAGGAGGCCACCAGCCTCGCCTTCCAGGCGGCGCGGGCCCTGGTGTTCGAGGGCGCGAGCCAGCCCAACGGCTACACCGAGCCGCTGCTGCACCAGTTTAGGGCGCGGGTGAAGGCGGGCTAGGGCGGGCCGGCGTCATCAACTTTTGGGGCGGGGGCGGCCTCGGCGAGTCGGCCGCGAGGCGCAGTGGCGGCCGGGCTGTTCGGGTGATGGACATATGGGAGCACTCGACCGTCATTGAGGACGTGTTTTCGCTGATTTTTCGGGCACAGGTGGGGGTCTGCGACTTCACCGGGAAGAACCCGAACGTGTTTTACGAGGCCGGGATATAGGTTGCGTGCGCTGAAATCGGCGACTTTCCAGCCCGATCCGGAGCGGCCCATGGAACAAAAAATCCCTTCGCGTCGCCAATTCATGGCGGCAACCGCCAAACTGGCCAGCGCGAGCTGGATCGCCATGAACTGGCCGCAGATCGCGGCCGCCGCCGAGCATGAGGGCCATGCCGGCCATGACATGACGGCGCCGCCGACCACGCTCAAGACGCTGACCGCCGCCGAAGCGGCCGAGGTCGACGCCATCGCCAACCAGATCGTGCCCGGCGGCGCCAGCCCGGGCGCGCGGGACGCCCACGCCGTCTATTTCATCGACAACGCGCTCGGCAGCTTCTTCGCGGCGCAGCTGCCGTCCTTCCGGAAAGGCCTGGCCGAGTTCGAGAGCGCCTATGCCGCGCGCAACGGCGCCGGCAAGCCATTCTCCGCGGCGCCCGAGGCGCAGCAGATCGCCTTTCTGCACGAGGTCGACAAGACGCCCTTCTTCGCCGCGGTGCGGCGCCTCACCGTGCTCGGCATCATCGCCTTGCCCAAGTACGGCGGCAACCACGACGGCCTGGGCTCGAAGCTGATCGGCGTGGTCGACCGCCACGTCTGGGCGCCGCCCTTCGGCTACTACGACCAGGATTACGCGGGCTTCACGCCCTACCCCGGCACCAAGCCCTACACCGCCTGACGGAGCCGCTCCCATGGACCGCAAGACCTATCAGCCCAGCGAGACGGTCGATTTCGTCATCGTCGGCTCCGGCGCCTCCGGCGGCATCATGGCGCGGGAACTGTCGCGCGCCGGCAACAGCGTCGTCGTGATGGAGCAGGGCCCGCGCATGGCGCCCGGGGACTTCGAGCACGACGAGCTGAAGTACCGCAACCTCTCGGGCATCACCAACAACCCGGCCGCCAATCCGCAGACCTTCCGCCAGTCCCCGGACCAGAAGGCCGAACGCGGCGGCAGCAACTCGCTGACCTACGCGCGCGTCGTCGGCGGCAGCAGCGTGCACTTCAACGCCAACTTCTGGCGCCTGCACGAGATCGACTTCATCGAGGGCAGCCGGCTCGGACCCATCGCGGGCGCGAGCCTGGTCGATTGGCCCATCACCTACGCCGAACTGGAGCCGTACTACACCAAGGTGGAATGGGAAGTCGGTGTCTCGGGGCTCGCCGGCGCGAGTCCCTTCGATCCATGGCGCAGCAAGCCCTACCCGATGCCGCCGCTGCCGGTGAAGTCGTCCGGCGTGCTGTTCGAGCGCGGGGGGCGCAAGC
>JAQGII010000175.1 GCA_028291305.1 Caulobacteraceae bacterium | reverse complement strand
GCGCAACGCCATCAACGCCCACCTGATGCCCGAGCCGATCGCGGTGATCGAGGCCACGGTGGCGCAGGCGGATTTCCACGCCCGCTTCTCGGCCAAGGGCCGCCGCTACATCTACCGCATCCTCAATCGCCGCTCGCCGCCGGCGCTGGAGCGCGGCCGGGTGTGGCACGTGAAGGCGCCGCTCGACGCCGAGGCCATGCACGCGGCGGCGCAGCGCCTGCTGGGCCGGCACGACTTCACCACCTTCCGCGACGCGCGCTGCCAGTCCAACTCGCCGGTCAAGACGCTGGACGAGGCGCGGGTGTGGCGCGCGGGCGACGAGATCGTGCTGGAATTCGCCTCGCGCTCCTTCCTGCATCGCCAGGTGCGCTCGATGGCCGGGTCGCTGGTGGACGTCGGCTCGGGGCGCTGGAGCGCCGACGACCTGCAGGCCGCTCTGGACGCCGCCGACCGCACCCGCTGCGGCCAGGTGGCGCCGGCGGAGGGCCTCTATCTGACGCGAGTGGACTACTAGCCCATCTCCTTGGCCGTCAGCAGGCAGCGGACCTGCCCCCTGTCGAGCACGATGGCGGCGGGCCTGCCGAGGCCGGGGGCGAACAGCACGTCGGTCTTGCCGACCACCACCTCGAGCGAGCCGGGGCTGGTGAAGCGGCACACCGGGAAGCGGCCCATGCCGGCGCCGGCGTGGTCGGCGATCCAGGCGCAGTCGGCGTCGCCGAAGGCGTGCACCAGGTGCATGTCGCCGAAGTCGAAGCCGTGGCGCAGGTTCGGGCCGTTGGCGGCCAGTTGCGCCTTGGTCGTGGTCGGGCAGGGCGCGCCCGAGGCCGCGTAGGCGCGGGAGTCGGCGATGTTCTTGTCGCGGTCGCGCAGGACGCTGGCGATGGTGAAATAGCCGGCGATGGCCAGGCTGACCGCCGCGCCCGCCGCCAGGGTGATCTTCATCTCCCGGCTGAGGCGGCGCTTTTTGCGAAAGCCGTAATCCATGGCCAAAAGCTCCAGGAGGCGCCGAAGGTGCGGGACGGCGCCTCCTGGACGCCGAGTAAAACTACATATGCAGCCGCCCTGTCAATCTACGCTTGTAAATTTTATCGGCTCGGCCAATCTGCGGTCACGATGCACATCACCGCCGCCGAAAGTCAGATCATGGACGCTCTGTGGCGGCGCGGCGCGCTGTCGGCGGACGAGCTGATCGAGGACGTCGGCGCGCGCGAGGCCTGGGGCGGGGCCACGGTCAAGACGCTGATCAACCGCCTGCTCAAGAAGAAGGCCGTCAGGTCGCAGCGCCTGGACGGCAAGGTGCGCTACGCCCCGGTGCTGCAGCGGGCCGACTATGTGCAGAGGGAAAGTCAGGGCCTGCTGGACCGGCTGTTCGAGGGCAATCTCACGCCGCTGGTGGCCCATTTCGCCGAGCACAGGAAGCTGAAGCCCGACGAGGTCGAGCGGCTCAAGAAACTGCTGGAGGACCTGGACGATGACGACTGAGCTGCTCGTCCTGATGTTCCTCAAGGCCCAGGCCGCGGCCACGGGCGCCATCCTGCTGGTCCTGGCGCTGCGCCGGCCCGCGCGCCGGGTGATCGGCGCCGAACTCAGCTACCGCCTGTGGGCCCTGGCGCCCGCCGCCGCCCTGGCCAGCCTGTTCCCGACCCTGCCGCTGTTCGTTCATACCGTGGAGGTCGCCGAAGGGGTGCTGATGGGCTCGTCCCCGCGGGTGTGGATGCCGGTGGTGCGCCATGCCGGGGCGCTGGCGCTGCTCTGGCTGGCGGGCGCCGCGACCCTGGGTCTGCTGTTCGCCCTGGCCGAGCTGCGCTTCCAGCGCAAGGTGCGCGCGGGGACCGCCGGGCCGGCGATCACCGGCGCCTGGCCGCGCATGGTCGTGCCGGCCGACTACCGCCTCCGCTTCACCGCCGAGGAGCGCGTGCTGATCCGCGACCATGAGCGCGAGCACATGGCCCGCCGCCATCCCACCGCCAACCTGGCCATCGCCGTCCTGCAGGTGGTCAGCTGGTTCAATCCGCTTGTTCATCTGGCCGCTGCGTGCGCCCGCTTGGACCAGGAGCTGGCCTGCGACGCCGCCGTGATCGCCCGCCATCCGCGCCGCCGCCGCGACTATGCCCTGACCCTGCTGAAGGCCCACGCCGGCGACACCGGCTCGCCGTTCGCCTGCGCCCTGGCCGCCGGCCGCCGCCATCCCCTGGAGGTGCGGGTGGCCATGCTGTCCGAGCCCCGCATCAGCGTGCGTCGCGACGTCGTCGGCGTGTTCGCCGTCGGCGCCCTGGCGGTGACCGTGGCCCTCGCCCTGTGGAGCCTGGCGCCGCTCTAGGTGGGTTGACTCTGAAAATTACGAATGTAATTTATCGCTTCGACGGGCGGCAGACCCGATGGAGCAGGGGATGGGCGCGAAACCGGCTAAGCCAGACGACCGCAACGATGCGCGGGCCGCTGCGGCGTCCGATCCGCTCGGCGGCTGGGTGGAGGCGCTCTATTGCCGGGGGCGATGGTTCGGCGGAGTCGGGGCCGGCCCGGCGCAGGGGCCTCAGCCGAAGGCGGCGAAGTAGCGGTCGATCAGGCGGCCGTAGACCGCTTCCAGCGCGCGCAGCTCGTCCACCGGGACCTGCTCGTCCACCGCATGCATGGTGGCGCCCACCAGGCCGAACTCGATCACCGGGCACAGGGCGCGGATGAAGCGGGCGTCGGAGATGCCGCCGGTGGTGGACAGTTCGGGCGCGGCGCCCGTCACCTCGGCCACGGCCCCGGACACCAGGTCGACGAAGGCCCCGGGCTCGGTGAAGAAGGCGTTGCCGGTCGGGATCGGGTCCAGGGACACCTGGCCGGAAAAGCCGCCGTCCAGCACCACCGCCTCGCACTCGCCGGCCAGCCAGGCGGTGAGGGACTCGATGTCGTGGTGCGGATTGAAGCGGATGTTGAGGGTGGCCGTGGCGCGCGCCGGGATCAGGTTGTGCACGCTGTTGCCGACGTCGATGGTGGTGATCTCCAGGTTCGACGCCGGGAAGCGCGGATAGCCCTCGTCCAGCACCCGGTCCTGCAGCCGGGTGAGCAGGCGCACCAGCACCGGGATCGGGTTGGCCGCCTTGTGCGGATAGGCGACGTGGCCCTGCCGCCCCTCCACCGTGATGCGGGCGTTGAGGCTGCCGCGCCGGCCGACCTTGATCTGGTCGCCGAACCGGGCCGCCGAGGTGGGCTCGCCCAGGACGCAGTGATCGACCGTCTCGCCCTCCGCGATCAGGGCGGCGACGACCTTGCCGGTGCCGTCCTTGGCCACGCCCTCCTCGTCGCCGGTGATCAGCAGGGAGATGGAGCCCTTCTGGGCGGCGGGATCGAGGCGCGAGACGGCGGCGACGAAGGCGGCGATGGCGCCCTTCATGTCCACCGCCCCCCGGCCGATCAGCCGGCCCTGGTCCACCGCCGCCTCGAACGGACCGGACGTCCACGCCGCTTCGTCGCCCGCGGGCACCACGTCGGTGTGGCCGGCGAAGCAGAGGTTGGGGCCGGCGGTGCCCCGGCGGGCGTAGAGGTTCTCGATCTCGCCGAAGCGCATCCGGCGGCAGGCAAAGCCCAGCCCCTCCAGCGCCCGCTGCAGCGTATCCATGGCGCCGGCGTCTGCCGGGGTCACCGAGGGGCGGCGGATCAGGTCGCGGGCGAGGTCGAGGACATCCAGGGTCATCCTCCGCGAGTAGCGCGCGGGCGCGCGCCCTGCAATGAATTGCGGCCGAGTCGCGATGCATGGGAGACGACGATGAGCCGCAAGATCGACCTGGACGCCGCGCCGACCCGCTTCGGCACAGGTTATCCGCCGCCCTTCGACCAGCTCTGCGCCGGGCGCCGCCGCTGGAAGCTAGGCGACGCCGCCGGCCTCAGCCAGTTCGGCGTCAACCTGCTGCGCCTGCCGGCCGGCCAGTGGTCGAGCCAGCGCCATTGGCACTCGGCCGAGGACGAGTTCGTCTTCGTGCTGGAGGGCGAGGTGGTGCTGGTCACCGATGCGGGCGAGGAGGTGCTGCGGGCGGGCGACTGCGCCGGCTTCAAGGCGGGCGAGGCCGACGGCCATCATGTGCAGAACCGCTCCGGCGCCGAAGCCGTGCTGCTGGAGATCGGCGCGCGCCGGCCGGAGCAGGACGCCGTGGACTATCCCGACATCGATCTCAAGCTGAAGGTCGGCGCCGCCGGCTATTCGCACAACGACGGCCGGCCTTACGACGAGGAGTCCAGGCGGACCCGGTGAGCCAGACCACCTAGGTCGGCGGCAGGTCGTCGGGGAGCCGGGCGGGGGCAGGCTTGGTCAGCGGCGGGATCGCCAGCGGCGGCGGCGCGGCCGTCGCCTCGCCGGGCGTCGCGGCGATCTTGGCCGCAGCGTCCGCAGGCGGCTGGTCGGAGGCGGCGTCGGCGACCACGGCGGGCTTGGGCTTGGGCGGGGCCGGGGGCGGCGGCGGGGCCAGGGGCTGGGCGTCCTTGATGGTCACATTGGCCGCAACGTTGCTGGCGATGGGCGCCTCCTCGTCGGCCGAGGCGACCTTGTGCGACAGGGTCGAGACCAGGCCCATGGCGAACCCGCCCACGGCGCACAGCCCGAGGATGGCGCTCACGCCCAGCAGGATTGATCTTGGAATACCGCCCATGCGCAAAAGCTAGCGCGCTTCAGCGGGCGGCGGAAGCAGCGATCGACGATGGCGGCCCGTTGTGACCTCGCGGCGCGGCGTGACAGGTCATCGTCGTTCTGTATACTGCCCGCAGCATCCGAAAAAGGGGGGCCCCATGCCCTACGCCATCAAGGTCAACGGCAAGGTCCAGACGGTCGATGTCGAGAGCGACACGCCGCTGCTGTGGGTGCTGCGCGACACCATCGGCCTGGTCGGCTCCAAGTTCGGCTGCGGCGTGGGCCTGTGCGGCGCCTGCACGGTGCACCTGGACGGGGTGGCGGTGCGCTCCTGCCAGACCCAGGTCTCCACGGTCGGGACCAAGGCAGTGACCACCATCGAGGGGATCGGCGCCACGCCGGTCGGCGCCAGCCTGCAGAAGGCCTGGATCGACCAC
>JAQGII010000274.1 GCA_028291305.1 Caulobacteraceae bacterium | reverse complement strand
GGCATGCCCCCTCCACCCCTTTCAGGGGTCCCCCTCCCCCGCAAGCGGGGGAGGACGCCTGCAACGTCCGCTAACCACCCCCTGAGCGGAGTCTACGAGAGTCCGCGCTCCGCCGCCGCGCACCCTCGCACAGCCACGTTGTTCTCCCGGCCGTCCGCCTTAGACGCCGGCCAATTCCACGCTGCGGGCCGCTTGCTGGACCAGGTCGGCGACCGCTCTCGGGTTGGAGACGTAGATGGCGTGGCTGCCGGGGACCTCGGCGGCGATGGCGCCGGCCCGGTTCGACATGAACTCCTGTGCGGGGTAGGGGATCATCCTGTCGTCGCGCACCTGGAGATACCAACTCGGCTTGGACTTCCAGGCGGGCTCGGTGACCACGCCGGCAAGGGCGTCGACGCCCCAGGGCACCTGGGAGTCCGCCATGAAGGCGGCCGTGTCGGCGTCCACATCGCCGGCAAACGCGGCCGCGAACTTCGCCTTGTCGAGCAGGAGGTAGCCGCCTGCGGCCGGCAAGATCGGGGGCGGGTCGTATCCCGGCACGGGGTTGGCGATCAGGCTGCTGACGGACTCGCCCTTATCCGGGGCGAAGGCGGTGACGTAGACCAGGCCGGCGACCTTTGGACCGGTCCCGGCCTCGGTAATCACGGCGCCGCCGTAGGAGTGGCCGACGAGGATCACGGGTCCGTCCTGCGCGTCGATGACCTGGCGGGTGGCGGCGACGTCCGCCGCCAGGGACACGGTCGCGTTTTGAACGATGCTGACGTTGAAACCGGCCTTCTTCAGGATGTCGTAGACGCCGCGCCAGCCGGAGCCGTCCACGAAGCCGCCGTGCACGAGGACGATGTTGCTGATCTTGGGCATAGCGCCACCTCGCGTCGAATTGGAGGAGAACCTGGGAGCACCGATGGCTACGCCCGACGGCTCGAACTGGCGCCAGCCGCAGCCATCGGCGGATTTTACGCTCTCGCCGTCAGGTGGCAATGAGGGCGCGCGGACGCTCCTCCTGGAGCCTGGGCCTGGACGAAACCGAAGGCGCTAGAGCCCCCTGAGCAGGGTCTTGGCCTCGCGCTTGAGCCAGGCGGCGCCGGCCTTGTCGACGTCGGTGGCGGGGTCGATCTCGGCCCCGGCGATCAGGGTGTCGACGCGCCATTGGCGGACGATGCGCTGGTCCCCCTCGCCGAGCTGCTGGCGCAGGATGTCGGTGATCGAGGTCTGGCAGAAGCCGTGGGTCACCGGAACCGCGTGGCCCTCGCGGAAGGGATGGGTGGACAGGGCGACCTTGAAGGTCCCGTCCGGCTGGCGGCGGGCGTAGGAGACCTCGCCGTCGAACACCATGTCGGCGAAGGCGTAGGGGTCGCCGGCGGCGCGCATCTGCTGCTGCGCCGGGGCCTGCGAGGGCAGCGGCCGGTGGCGGTCCAGGGCGAACAGGCAGTGGTCGCCGGCGATCAGCAGGCCGCCGTCGCGCGGCCGGGTCAGCTTGTCCAGGCCGGTCTCGAACATCAGCCGCAGGCCGACCATCAGGCCCGACGCGCCCGGCTGCAGGCGCCAGTCCTCCAGATAGGCCCCGCTGGGGGCGAACTCGATCAGGCTGGGGCCGACCCGCTGCAGCAGGCCGGGCTCGGGCCATTGCTCGTAGGGCTGGAAGGCGGAGGGGTTGTCGTAGCTCATCGTCCCGTTGGACCAGGAGGCGTCGGCCACCCCGCCCTCGACGGCGGCCAGCTCGAGCAGCTCCTCCACCGAACAGTCGTGCAGCCCCTCGCGCGCCGAGACGTCGGGCCGCCAGGCGGGGACGTACAGGTCGCCGGCCAGCCCCTGGGCCTGCAGCCAGATGGCGCGGCCGCCGGTATCCTCGGCCCCGTTGGCGTAGACGATGCTGCGGCGATGGAAACAGCCCTGGCTCCAGGACGGCACGGGAGCGGGCGAAGAGCGCGGCGCGGCGGCGGCCAGTTCATCCAGGGTCATGACGGTCCAGTCATGGCGAAGCCGGGCGTGTCCATGAATCGGCTATGGCCCGCGCCGCCCGCCCGCCCCTAGGACTTGCCCGGCGGCGGACGCATGCCCGCCCCGGACGGCCGAATGCGCGGCAGATTTCGCCCCCGCCGCTCCTTTTTTCGGCGCCTGCATACAACCTTGGGTTGACCTGCGCCGAGCTTTTCCGGGCGGCGATCCGCGGAGGGTTGTCCAAGGCCGGCGCCGATGCGCTAGAACCTGCCGTTCCGTTCGAGAGAGCCGCCGATGTCCTATCCCTCCCCCGCCCAGCAGAAGGCCGTCCCGTCCAGCGAGGGCTTCGTCGACCTGCGCAGCGACACCGTCACCCGTCCCAGCCCGGCCATGCTGCAGGCGATGACCCGCGCGCCGGTGGGCGACGACGTGTGGGGCGACGATCCCACCGTCAACGCGCTGCAGGCGGCGGCCGCCGCGCGGGCCGGCAAGGCGGCCGGGCTGTTCTTCCCCTCCGGCACCCAGAGCAACCTGGCGGCCCTGATGGCGCACTGCGCGCGGGGGGAGGAGTATATCGTCGGCCAGCGGGCCCACACCTACCGCATGGAGGGCGGCGGCGCCGCGGTGCTGGCCAGCATCCAGCCCCAGCCGATCGAGAACGCGCCGGACGGGACCCTGCCGCTGGAGCAGATCGCCGCCGAGATCAAGCCGGACGACGCCCACTTCGCCCGTTCGCGCCTGCTGGCCCTGGAGAACACCATCGAGGGCAAGGTGCTGCCGGCCGCCTATGTGGCGCAGGCGGCGGCCGTGGCGCGCGCCGCCGGCCTGTCGCTGCACCTGGACGGCGCCCGGGCCTGGAACGCGGCGGTGGCCGGCCAGGCGACGCTGGAGGCCGTCTGCGCGCCCTTCGACTCCGTCTCGCTGTGCTTCTCCAAGGGCCTGGGGACGCCCGCCGGATCGGTGCTGGTGGGCGACGAAGCGCTGATCGCCAGGGCCTACCGTGCCCGCAAGATGCTGGGCGGGGCCATGCGCCAGGCCGGCGTCCTGGCCGCCGCCTGCCTCTACGCCCTGGAGCACAACGTCGAGCGGCTGGCGGACGACCACGCCAACGCCGCCCGCCTCGGCCGGGGCCTGGGGCAGGTCGCCGAGATCCGCCTGGAGCAGGTCAACACCAACATGGTGATCGCCCATGTCCCGCCCGACCATTGCCTGGGCCTGGCCGACTTCCTGAGATCGCGCGGCGTCCTGGCCGCGATCGGGCCCCGCTCGCGCTTCGTGCTGCACATGGACGTTTCGGCCGAGGACGTGGACCGGACCGTCGAGGCGTTCAAGGCCTATTTCGCCGGACGCTGAGCGCAAAAAAAAGGGCCTGGATGAGGGGGGTCATCCAGGCCCTGGGGCCGCACGCCGGAAGGCCGGGGGGGGAAGGCTTTCCGGCTTTGGGGCGGCCTAGAACATCGGCGACGAGAACGCCAGGGCCACCAGGAAGGTGGCCACGAGCACCACCCCGGCGGTGGCGCCGAGGCGGGTCGTCAGATCCGATGCATGCTTGATAGACATGGTCTTTCTCCGACTTCGAGGGCCGGCGGAATGTCGGCCGGTGAAGAGTTCCGGCCGGCTCGCGTCCGCGGGACAACCGATGGAGGGTATATGGGGCGTTACGTTGACGCTTCAATGCCATGTCACGCGACAATTCGAACAGTGCCGTAGGGTTGCGCGACCGGGACTCGTCGGCGCGCCCGAGCCGTGACGAAGAGGAAGCCTAGCGGCCGATCTTGGTCAGCTCGGCCATCAGCTCGGGGATGAGGGTCTTGTAGTCGCCGACCAGGCCGTAGTCGGCCACGCCGAAGATCGGCGCCTCGGCGTCCTTGTTGATGGCCACGATCACCTTGGCGTCCTTGATGCCGGCCAGGTGCTGGATGGCGCCGGAGATGCCGATGGCGA
>JAQGII010000145.1 GCA_028291305.1 Caulobacteraceae bacterium | reverse complement strand
GAACCGGGCGATCAGGTCGCTCTGGACGGCGGTGAGGCGCGGCGCGGCGCGGGCCTGGGCGCGCTCGGCCAGGCGATGCACGATCTCGGCGGCGCTGCGTCCGCCCACCGGCTCGATGCCGGCCAGGGTCCACAGCTCCTCCAGGGCGGCGGCGGCCTGGGCTTCGGGCAGGCCGGCCAGCAGCTCGGCCACCCGGTCGCCCTCGCGCGGCGCGGCGCCCGAGCTCTGCGCCCGCTCGAGTTCGGCCTTCATGGCGCGCGGCCGCAGGAAGGCGCGCTTCAGCCGCGCGGCGGTGGAGGGCGCCAAGCCCAGGGCGTCGACGAAGGCGGCGAACAGGCCGACGTCGCCCATCTGGATGGTCAGGTCCGTGCGCCCGCCGGCCGTCGCGGCGCGCCAGGACAGCGCCAGGGCCTCAGCGTCGGCCGCCCGCGGGCCGCGCTCGCCGAGGATCTCCAGGCCGATCTGCAGGAATTCCTCCGACCGGCCGGAGCCGGCCGGGGCCACGCGGAAGGCCTTGCCCTCGTAGCGGTAGCGGCCGGCGGCCCGGCCCGAGGCGATGTGGGCGACGGCCACCGGGATCGTGAAATCGGGCCGCAGGCAGGCTTCGTCGATGCCGTCGGCCTGGACCACGAACAGGCGCGCGCGCATGGCCTCGCCCGCCAGGTCCAGCAGCAGGCCGAGCGGCTGCATCACCGGCACGTCGACCAGCTCCGCCTCGCCCAGCAGGAACGGGGCGCGGATGGCCTTGAGCGCGCCAGAGGCGACGGCGGGCTCCAGATTGATCACGGGTTCGGCTCCCTGGCGGACGCCGTGATGATCTGGCGGATGGCGGCGACCATCTGGTCGCGCGGCACGGTCATCTGGCCGGGGCGCTCGGCGCGCCAGGCTTCGTTGTCGGCCACCTGGCTGGACAGGGCGCGGCCCAGGTCCAGGTCCTTGATGGTCACCTCGCCCCGGGCGATCTCGTCGCCGCCCATGATCACGGCGGCGGGGGCCATGCGCCGGTCGGCGTATTTCATCTGCGGCCGCATGCCCGAAGAGCCGAGATAGACCTCAGACGGAATACCGGCGGCGCGCAGTTCGGCGGCGGCGGCGAAATAGTCCGTCACCTGATCTTGATCGAAGACGATCACCACCACCGGGCCGCGCGCCTGGTCGCCGGGGGCCTGTCCGGCAGCGCGCAAAGCCGCCGCCAGGCGCGAGACGCCGAAGGAGAAGCCGGTGGCCGGGGTCGGCTGTCCGGTGAAGCGGGCCACCAGGTCGTCGTAGCGCCCGCCGCCGCCGACCGAGCCAAAACGCACCGCCTCGCCCTTTTCGTCCGTCATCGGCAGTTGCAGCTCGGCCTCGAACACCGGGCCGGTATAATATTCCAGTCCACGCACCACCGCCGGATCGAACAGGGCCTGGTCCTCGCCCACGCCCATGCCCTTCAGCGCCGCGTCGATCAGCGCCAGCTCCTCGACGCCCCTGGCGCCCTCCTCGGACCCGCCGATCACATTGCTCAGCCGGTCCAGGGTCTGCGCGCGGCCGGCGCCGACCTGCACGAAGGCCAGCACCGCCTCGATGGCCTGGCCCTTCAGGCCCGCGCCCTTGGTGAAGGCGCCGGACTCGTCCTTGCGCCCTTCGCCGAGCAGGAGACGCACCCCGTCCACGCCCAGGCGATCCAGCTTGTCGACCGCGCGCAGCACGCCCAGCTTCTGGCCGGGGTCGGCCACGCCGGCCGTGGTCAGCAGGCCGTTGAGCAGCTTGCGGTTGTTGATCTTCAGCAGATAGTCGCCCCGGCGCAGGCCGGCGGCCTCCAGGCCCTCGGCGCCCATGGCGATCATCTCGGCGTCGGCCTCGGGGCGGGCCGAGCCCACCGTGTCGGCGTCGCATTGGATGAACTGGCGATAGCGGCCGGGACCGGGCTTCTCGTTGCGCCACACCGGCCCGAAGGCGAAGCGGCGGAACGGCTTGGCCAGGGTTTCCCAGTTCTCGGCGCAGAACCGGGCCAGGGGCGCGGTCAGGTCGTAGCGCAGCGCCATCCACTGCTCGTCGTCGTCCTGCAGGGCGAACACGCCCTCGTTGGGACGGTCGGAGTCCGGCAGGAACTTGCCCAGCGCGTCGGCATATTCGAAGGCGCCGGTGTCCAGCGCCTCGAAACCATAGCGCTCGTAGACCTTGGACACGGCGTCCAGAATCCGCCGCTCGGCGCGCAGCTCGGCCGCGCGCTTGTCGGAAAAGCCTCGCGGGGCGCGGGCCTCAGGGCGGAAGGACGGTTGCGACATAGGCCGCGCTCTAGCCGATCAGGGCTGTTGCGGCAAGGAAGCGCCGCTGTCGCGGACAGCTCAAAGCCCGCCCTCGCGGGCGGGCCGAACCGCTATTTCGGCTTGGACGGGGCGGGTTGGGGCATCTTCTGCGAGGGCTGCGAGGCGTTGGCCTTCGGCGCCTGGGCCTTCTTCGACTTGCCCTTGGATTCTTTCATGGATGTCCTTTGCCGGCGCGATGAGCGCCATTCCACACGCACGGGCGAGGGGGAGCCCCATCTATACGCCCATTGTCCGCAGCCGGTTATGTATATCCGTCGCCGCGATGGCGGCCTCGGCTTCGGCCACGGTCATCTGGTTGAGGCCGCGCACCAGGTCGCCCGCGGCATAGAGGCCGTCCACGCTGGTGGCCTGGTGATCGTCGACCACCAGGCGGCCCTGCTCGTCGATGGCCGCGCCGGCCTGCTGCGCCAGCAGGTAGCGGGGCGTGGAGCCGAGGGCGGAATAGACGGTGTCGAACCGGTGCGTCCGGCCCTCGAAGGCGAAGGCGGCGATGCGGTCGCGCTCGATGCGCACCGCCTGGATAGGCGTCTCGATCACCGCCACGGCCGCGGCCTGCAGCGCGCGGCGGTCGGCGTCCGGCAGGGTCCCCGGCTCGCCCACGTGGATCAGGGCGACATCGTCCGAATAGGCGCGCAGGAACAGCGCCTCGCGCGCGCCGTGCTCGGAATTGCCGATCACGCCGATCGCCTGGCCGGTGGCCTCGTAGCCGTCGCAGATCGGGCAGATGCGGATCAGGCCCCTGGCGATGGCCAGGTCCAGGCCGGGTAGCTTGGGCTCGTTGTCGATCACCCCAGTGGCCAGCAGCACGGTGCGCGCGACGAAGCGGCGCCGGCCCGCGCGGATATCGAACCCCTCGGTGCCCGGCGCGAGGCTGTCCACCCTGGCCTTGCGGATATGGGCGCCATAGCGGCGGGCATGGCGCCGCAGCCGGGCCAGCAGCTCCGGCCCCGGAATCCCGTTGGGGAACCCCGGATGGTTGTGGCTCCTGGGAATCCAGGCGGCGCGGCTTTCGCCCGCGTCCAGCACCAGGAAACGCCGGCGGAACCGCGCCAGATAGATGGCCGCCGTCAGTCCGCCGGGACCGGCGCCGACCACCACCGCATCCCAGGGCTCTTCCACAGGCATGCCGGTGATAACCCCTCGCGAGAAGGACGGTTCAGACGCGCGCCGAATCCCGTAGATTCAACGCCATGCGTTTTCCTTCCGCCTTCGCCTGCGGCCTCGCGCTGCTGACCGCGGCCGCGTGCCCTTCCGCCGCCGTGTGGAGCGCCACGCCCGCGGCCGGCGGCAGGATCGACCCCAGGATCGCCGCCGAGGCGCAGCGCCTGGCCCGCGCCGCGCGGGACGACCGGGCCAGCGTCGCGGGGACCCAGGCCCAGATCGCCCACCTGCGCGCCCAGTTGCTGCAGCTGGCGGCGGTGGAGGCGGCGGGCGAGCGGGGGACCGGCGACAAGAGATCGCACCTGGACCGGCTGAATGCGCGGGAGCAGGCCCTGACCGCCCGCCTGGGCGCCAGCCAGAACGCCACTGCCCGCCTGCTGGGCGTGCTGGCCCTGTTCCGCCGCGACCCGCCGCCGGCGCTGCTGGTGCACCCCAATTCGGCCAAGGACGCCGTGCGCGCCCAGATCCTGGCCCGGGCCCTGGCCCCGGAACTGCAGGGCCGCAGCCGCGCCCTGGCCTTCCAGGTCGACGACCTGAAGCGCCTGCGCCGGCAGGTGGAGGGGGCCAGCGAAGACCTGTTCCGGTCGGAAAGCGAACTGGCCGAGCAGCGGGCCACGCTGGAGACGCAGATGGCCAAGCTGGCCGTCCTGCAGCGCGGCCTGGTCGCCGACGCCCAGGCCAACGAGGCGGCCCTGCGGACCCTGGCGGAGAAATCGCGGATTCCGGCAGAGCTGATCGCCCGCCTGCCCTCGCAGGCCGACGCGCTGGGGCCCGCGCCGACCCGCTTCGTCGAGCCAGTGCAGGGGCGCATCGTCTCGCGCTACGGGCCGCTGGCCAAGGGCGGTCCTTCGGAGGGATATCGCTGGGCGGCCTCGGCCGGCGCGCCGGTCCTGGCGCCCGCCGCCGGGCTCGTCGAATATGGCGGCCCGCTCAAGGACTACGGCGTCATCTTGATCTTGCGCACGGGAGGCGCCTACCATCTTGTTCTGGCTGGGCTTGGGGCTACAAGCGCGGTGGTCGGACGGACAGTCGCCGCAGGCGAGCCTGTCGGACGAATGGCGGATGATGCGGGATCGGCTCCCGAGCTCTATATGGAAGTACGGCGCGGCGGCGAAACCGTCGATCCGGGACGCTGGTTCAAGATCGCGGGGCGCTGACGGCCCATCTCACGATCCTGTGCGTTGTGCTTGTTTCGCGCGTCTCGAAAAGGGCGCAAATCAATTCTAAGGCGGTGTACATGCGTAAGTACTTCCTGATCGGCGCATCCGCCTTCGTGCTCGGCGCGGGGACGATGGCCTACCTGCACCAGTCCGCCACGGCCGCGGCCCCGCAGCCTGCGGGCGCCTACAAGATGATCGAGCTGTTCGGCGACGTCGTCGACACGGTCGAGCGGCAGTACGTCACCCCCGTGGATCACAAGAAGCTGATCCAGTCGGCGATCGACGGCATGCTGACCTCGCTCGATCCCCACTCCAACTATCTCGACGCCGAGGCCTACAACGGCATGCGCGACCAGACGCGCGGCGAATACGGCGGCCTGGGCATAGAAGTCACCAGCGAAGACGGGGTGGTCAAGGTCATCTCGCCGATGGACGACACGCCCGCCAGCAAGGCCGGCATCAAGGCCGGCGACTACATCACCGCCATCGATGGCCAGAGCGTGGTCGGCCTGACCCTCAACGACGCGGTCAAGCAGATGCGCGGCAAGGTGGGCCAGCCGATCGTGCTGTCGATGGCCCGCGAAGGCGCCGACCCGCGCGACGTCACCCTGACCCGCGAGGTCATCAGCGTGAAGTCCGTCAAGGACCACGTGGAAGGCGACTACGGCTACCTGCGCATCTCGTCGTTCAACGAAAAGACTGGCGAAGAGACGCGCAACGGCGTCAAGGACCTGTTGTCCAAGAACCCCAGGATGAAGGGGCTGGTCCTCGACCTGCGCAACAACCCCGGCGGCCTGCTCGACCAGGCCATCGAGGTCGGCGACGTGTTCCTGGACGGCGGCGAGGTGGTCTCCCAGCGCGGCCGCGATCCCAAGGACGTGGAACGCTACAACGCCCGCCCCGGCGACATGCTGAACGGCAAGCCGATCGTGGTCCTGATCAACTCCGGCTCCGCCTCGGCGGCCGAGATCGTGGCCGGCGCCCTGCAGGACCGCCACCGCGCGGAACTGGTGGGCATCACCAGCTTCGGCAAGGGCTCGGTGCAGACCGTGATCCCGCTGCACGGCGGCGCCGACGGCGCGCTGAAGCTGACCACGGCGCGCTACTACACGCCCTCGGGCCGCTCCATCCAGAAGACCGGCATCACCCCGGAGCTGGAAGTGGCGCAGACCCGCGAGGAAGCCCAGTTGATCGCCAACCGCTCGTTCCAGTTCTCCGAGGCCTCGTTCCGCACGGCGCTGAACGCCGACGAGGGCAAGACCCGGGTGCAACCGCACGAGCCGGCCGAAGAGCCGCCCACCGGCTTCGACGCCAAGACCGGCGACTTCCAACTGTCCCGCGCCCTGGACGTGCTGAAGAACGGCGGGGTGGCCCATACGCCCAAGCTGCCGACGCCGACACCCAAGCTGGCCTCCGTGCTCGGCCCCAAGACCCCCGGCAAGCCGCAGACCACCGCGGCGGTGACCTCTTCGGTCCCGGATAAGAACGGGAAGTAGCACCGTGAATGCTCCCCTGCCTGCGGGGGAGCTGTTCACGAAGTGACCGAGGGGCGCGGCCTCACCTCGGCTAGGATAGTCGCCAGCACGGCGTCTAGATCGTACAGGGCGGTCCCCCTGCGCCCGCTGCGCCCGCTGCGCGGTGGAGGATTTTAGTCCTCGTCGTCGCCCGTTCCCGCCTCTTCGGCCGGCGCCTGCGGCGCGGCCAACTGGCGGACGTTGACGATCTCGGTTCCGGGGAAGGCCTGCATCACCGACTGGACGAAGGGATCGCTCTCGATCGCCTTGCGCTCCGCCCTGCGCTCGCGCTGTTCGCGCTCGTACAGGCTCTCGGCCCCGCCGCCGCCCTGGGCGGCCACCAGCCAGGGCTGGCCGGTCCATTCCTTCAGCCTGGCCGACAGGCGCTGGGCCAGGTTGCCCGGCGCGCCGGGCGCCGGTTCGAACTCGATCGCGCCGGGACGGAACGAGATCGGGCGCACGAACTTGGCGACGTCCAGCTTCAGGGTGATGTCGCGCTTGGCGTCGATCAGGGCGACCACGTCCTCGAACGCCTGCAACA
>JAQGII010000004.1 GCA_028291305.1 Caulobacteraceae bacterium | reverse complement strand
AGCGCGACGCCGGCGGGCTCTCGGACTTCGACGTGTCGCGCGCCGCCGCGCTCGTGGCCCAGACCCAGGCGGCGATCCCGCCGCTGGAAGGCCAGCGCCGCTCGGCCCTCTACCAGCTGGCGGTGCTGACCGGCCGCCCGCCCGAGACGGTGCTGGCGGTCGCCGACGCCTGCCGCGCGCCGCCGCTGTTGAACCAGCCGATCCCGGTGGGCGACGGCGCCGGGCTGCTGCGCCGCCGGCCCGACGTGCGCCAGGCTGAACGCGCGCTCGCCGCCGCCACCGCCCGCATCGGCGTGGCCGTGGCCAACCTCTATCCCACCGTCACCCTGGGCGGCGCGGTCACCGCCGCCGCCCCGACCCTGACCGGCCTCGGCAAGTACCAGAACGTCGCCTTCGGCGTCGGCCCGCTGATCTCCTGGACCTTCCCCAACACCCTGGTCGCCCAGGCCCAGATCCAGCAGGCCCGCGCCCAGGCGTCCGGCAGCCTGGCCAGCTTCAACGGCGTGGTGCTCAACGCCCTCAAGGAAACCGAACAGGCCCTCACCGCCTACGGCGCCGAGCTCGACCGGCGCGGGGCCCTGGTCGCCGCCCGCGACCAGAGCGCCGAGGCCCTGCGCTTCGCCCGGATCCGCTTCGAGGCGGGCGGCGCCAGCTTCCTGGACGTGCTGGATTCCCAGCGCACCCTGGTGGCGGCGCAGTCCGCCCTGGCCGCCTCGGACGCGGCCCTGGTCGGCGACCAGATCACCGTGTTCAAGGCCCTGGGCGGCGGCTGGGAAGACAGCCCCGCGGTCAAGGCCCCGAGCGCGGGCTAACGCCGACTTTTCGGAATAAAGCGTAGCGTTACATCCGCGCCAGGGCCTGCTCGGCCAGGGTCCGCGTCAGCTCTCCGGCCGGCAGGCGAGGCGCCAGCTTGGCCGACTGGCCCGACCACAGGACGGAGAAGTTGGCCGAACCCCGGGCCTCGGCCTTGGCCCTGAGCGGCGCCAGCGGTCCGCCGGCGGTGGGGAAGGCGGGCGCCAGGGGGCTGAGCGGCCCCACCTCGCGCATCACGCGGTTGATCACCCCGCGCGCCGGCCGGCCGGTGAAGACGTTGGTCAGCTGGGTGTTGTCGTCGGCGGCGGTGTCCAGCGCCCGTCGGTGGACCGCGGAGACCCTGGCCTCCGGACAGAACAGGTAGGCGGTGCCGATCTGGACCGCGCTGGCGCCCAGCGCCAGGGCGGCGACCACGCCGCGCGCGTCGGCGATTCCGCCCGCGGCGATCACCGGCACGCCGACCGCGTCCGCCACTTGAGGCACGAGGGCAAAGGTCCCCGGCTGGGCGGACATGTCCTGGGCGAGGAAGCTGCCGCGGTGGCCGCCGGCCTCGGCGCCCATGGCGATGACGGCGTCCACGCCGTGTTCCTCCAGCCAGACCGCCTCCGCCACGGTCGTGGCCGACGACAGCACCTTGGCGCCCGTCGCCTTGACCCGCGCCAGCAGGCCCGGCTCGGGCAGGCCGAAATGGAAGCTGACCACCTCGGGCCGATGCTGTTCGACCAGGGCGCAGAAGGTCTCGTCGAAGGGGATGCGGTTGGCGGTCGGCGGTTCGGCCTCCGGGTCCAGCCCCAGCTCGACATAGTAGCCCTTCAGCCGCGCGCGCCAGGCGGCCATGGCGGCGGGATTGGGCGCCGCCGGCCTGTGGCAGAAGAAGTTGAGGTTGATCGGCTTGGGGGTCGCCCGGCGGATGGCGGTCAGCGCCTCGTCCGCCTCGTCCACCGTCAGCTGGGCGCAGGCCAGGGAGCCGAGCCCGCCCGCCTGGCAGACGGCGACGGCCATCTCCACGGTGCTGAAGCCGGACATCGGGGCCTGGATGATCGGCAGCTCGATCCCCAGCAGGTCCAGGATCCGTCGATCGGGCCATTGCCGCATGCCGTCGCTCCACGCACTAATGGCCGCAATCTAGGCTGGGATGGGAGGGGATGCGATGACCGAAGTCGAGGTCCTGATCGTCGGCGCCGGGCCCACCGGGCTGGTGCTGGCCTTGTGGCTGACCCGGCAGGGGGTCAAGGTCCGCATCGTCGACAAGGCCGCCGAGCCGGGCGCGACGTCGCGCGCCCTGGCGGTGCAGGCCCGCACCCTGGAATTCTACCGCACGGTCGGACTGGCCGAGGCGGTGATCGACCGGGGCCACAAGGTCGCCCACGTCAACCTGTGGGTGAAGGGCGCCCACGCCGTGCAAATCAGCCTGGAGGAGATGGGCCACGGCCTGAGCCCGTTCGGCTTCATGTTCATCTATCCGCAGGACGAGCACGAGCGGTTGCTGATCGAAAAGCTGGCGGCCCTCGGGGTCGGCGTGGAGCGTGGCGTCGAGCTGGCCGGCTTCGTCGACGACGGGGAGGTCGTGCGCGCCGTGCTGCAGCGGGCCGATGGCGCGCAGGAGATGTGCCAGGCCCGCTATCTGGCCGGCTGCGACGGCGCCCGCTCCCGGGTGCGCGAGACCCTGGACGCCGGCTTCCCCGGCGGCACCTACGCCCAGCTGTTCTATGTCGCCGACGTCGAGGCCAGGGGCGAGGCGATCGACGGGGGTCTGCACGTGGACCTGGACGAGGCCGATTTCCTGGCCGTCTTCCCGCTCAAGGGCCGGGGCCGCGCCCGGCTGATCGGCACGGTGCGGGGCGACCGGGCCGAGCACGCCGAGACGCTCAGGTTCGAGGACGTCAGCGCGCGGGCGATCGACAGCCTCAAGCTGCAGATCGAGCGGGTGAACTGGTTCTCGACCTACCACGTCCACCACCGGGTCGCCCGGGCCTTCCGCAAGGGCCGCGCCTTCCTGCTGGGCGACGCCGCCCACATCCACAGTCCGGCCGGCGGCCAGGGCATGAACACGGGCATCGGCGACGCGGTCAATCTGGCGTGGAAGCTGGCGGCGGTGCTGAAGGGCCGCGGCGCCGCCAGCCTGCTGGATAGCTATGAGGCCGAACGGATCGGCTTCGCCCGGCGGCTGGTGGCCACCACCGACCGCGCCTTCATGGCGGCGACCAGCCCCGGTCCCGTAGCCAAGCGGGTGCGCACCGTGATCGCGCCCCGGCTTGCGCCGCGCCTGCTGGCCCTGTCCCTCGTGCGCCGCTTCGCCTTCCGCACCGTCTCGCAACTGGTGGTCAACTATCGCCACGGCCCGCTCAGCGCCGGGGCCGCGGGGGACGTGTGGGGCGGCGATCGCCTGCCGTGGGTGCAGTTCGCCTCCGGCGGCGACAATTTCGAGCCGCTCAAGTCGCTGGACTGGCAGGTGCATGTCTACGGCGCGGCCCCGCCGGGGATCCAGGCCGTCTGCCAGATGCGCAAGCTGTCCCTGCATGTGTTCGACTGGCGCCCGGACATCCGTAAGGCGGGCCTGAAGAAGGACGCCGTCTACCTGGTCCGCCCGGACGGCTACCTGGGGCTGGCCGACCCGGTCGGCGATCCGGTCCGGTTGACCGCCTATCTCGACGAGCGGGGACTGGCGGCGGTCTAGTTTTTCAGAGCTTTTCCCCCTCCGGTGGATCACACTCCCAGGCTGAGGAGCGAGCCGATGAAGGGCCTTAAGCGACCGCCGTATGCCGAGGACGACTGGACCATCCCGCAGGACTGGGCGGACTATACGCCGAGCGAACACGCCACCTGGGACAGGCTGTTCGAGCGCCAGTCGAAGATGCTGCGGGGCCGCGCCAGCGACGCCTTCGTCAAGGCCATCGACGTGCTGCGCCTGGACCAGCCGGGCATCCCCGATTTCGCCGTGCTGAACGACCGGCTCGGCGGCCTGACCGGCTGGAGCGTGGTCGCCGTGCCCGGCCTGGTGCCCGACGGGGTCTTCTTCGAACACCTGGCGCACAAGCGCTTCGTCGCCGGGCGCTTCATCCGGCGGCCGGACCAGCTGGATTACCTGGAGGAGCCGGACGTCTTCCACGACGTGTTCGGCCACGTGCCGCTACTGGCCGACCCGGCCTTCGCCGACTACATGCAGGCCTACGGCGAAGGCGGCCTTCGCGCTGAGAGCCTGCACGCCATCGACAAGCTGGCGCGGCTCTACTGGTACACGGTGGAGTTCGGCCTGATCCGCGAGGGCGGCGGCATCCGCATCTACGGCGCGGGCATCGCCTCCAGCTACGGCGAGTCGGTGTTCGCCCTGGACGACGCCTCGCCCAACCGGCTCGGGTTCGACCTGATGCGGGTGATGCGCACGCGCTACCGGATCGACGACTACCAGCAGACCTATTTCGTCATCGACAGCTTCGAGGACCTGCGCCGACAGACGGTCGAGGCCGACTTCGCGCCGCTCTACGAGACCCTGGCCGGGCAGGGCGATATCCAGCCGGACGCGGTCCTGCCCACCGACCTTGTCCTGCACCGCGGAACCCAGGCCCGGCTGCGGTCGCGGCGCGGCTGACACCGGTTTACGGGCAGGCGATTGCCCGCCGTCCCAGCCCAATGCGGGCGTTGACCCGCCCGGCCGCACCTGTAGTGTTGCGAAGTCAAGACAACGCAAAAAAGACGCTCGCCGGTGGCCGGCCTGGAGGAAACATGAACACCCGACTTGCGGGCCTGCTGGCCGCGTCCACCGCCCTGATCGCCGGCGCCGCCCTGGCCCAGGCCCCCGCCGCTCCGGCCGCGCCGCGCGCGCCACCGCCGCCGATGGAGATCCAGAAGGTCAGACCGAACCTCTATTTCATCGTCGGCGGCGGCGGCAATTCGGAGCTGCTGGTCACCTCGGACGGCGCCCTGCTGGTCGACACCAAGAACATGAACGACAAGGACTACGGCGACCTGATGAAGCTGATCGGCTCGGTCACCGACAAGCCGGTCAAGGTGGTGGTCGACACCCACCACCACGCCGACCACACCGGCAACAACGAGAAGTTCATCGCCGCCGGCGCCAAGGTCATCGGGCAGGAGACCATGCCGGAGATCTTCAAGAACTATACGACCCGCCTGGCGCCCCACACCCCGGCCTCGCCGACCACCCTGTACGCCAAGACCATGGACGTGAGGCTCGGCAAGTCGCAGGCCAAGCTCTACCACTTCGGCCCCGGCCACACCGGCGCCGACACCGTGGTCTACTTCCCAGCGCAGAAGGCCATCGCCTTCGGCGACCTGCTGGTGTCCAGCCCGACCGTGCCCAACTACGACGCCGGCAACGCCCGCGGCTCGCTGCTGGGCTTCGACCGTGCGCTGGGCGAGGGCCTGAAGCTGAAGTGGGACGTCGCCTTCCCCGGCCACGGCGACAAGCCGCTGACCCGCGACGAGGTGAAGGCCTACAAGGTCAAGATCGACCAGCTGATCTCGCGTATCCGCGATTCCATCAATGCCGGCACGCCCAAGGACAAGCTGATCGCCTCGCTCAAGACCGACGACCTCGGCTTCAAGATCGGCGGCCAGTTTTGGGCTCCGCCGGAGCGCGTCGACGCCCTGGTGGAAGAGCTGTCCAGGAAATAGCGGCCGTATCCCGGGCGCGCGTCAGCTTCCGGCGGCGCTGGGCGCCTTGCCGAGCAGCCCGCCGAACAGCGGCTTGACCACCATGAACACCACCGCGGCGGCTCCGGCCATGGCCGCGTGCAGCAGCCAGAACTGGGTGGCCGGCATCTTGTCGAGCAGGCCGCCGACCCAGCCCACCAGGGTGTTGGCCGCGAACAGGTGCAGGTAGTAGACACCCAGGATGGTGGCCCCCAACGCCGCCGGGGCCGAGCGCGAATAGAGGGCCAGCGACACCGGCAGGATGTTGGCGAAGCCGATGCTGTTGAGCACATGGAAGGCCACCAGCCAGCCGATGCCGATCTTCAGCCCGGTCGTCGCCGACCAGGCCGCGGCCGCCGCCAGGGTCAGGAAGCCGGTGACCGAGACGATCGCCCCGATGATGATCTTGGTCAGTTCGTCGGGCTCGGGCAGGTATCGGGCCCAGGTCTGCCAGAAGACCACCGCACCGGCCAGGAAGCTGACCGAGGCGATGGTGTCGAGCGTGATCAGCCAGGTGATCGGCAGGGGGTGGCCCATCAGGTTGAGGTCGGCGGTGCGCTGGGCCCACACCAGGTAGGCGTTGAAGATCTCCTGGTTGCCGACCATCAGCACGGCGAACACCGGCAGCATCAGGATCAGCAGCAGCAGGACCTTGCCCTCGCCGGGTTTCAGCCGGACCCGCTCGGCGCCGCCCCGCGCCGCGCGCACCTCCGGCGGCAGATAACGGGTCCCCGACAGGTAGATGGTCAGGCCCAGCAGCATGCCGATCCCGGCGGCGGCGAAGCCCCAGTGCCAGCCGACCTTCTCGCCCAGGGTGCCGCAGATCAGCGGGGCGGCGATGACCCCGCCGTTGATGCCCAGGTAGAATATCTGGAAGGCGTCGGCCGCGCGGTGGTCGCCCTTGGGATAGAGGCCGCCGACCTGGGAGGCGATATTGCCCTTGAAGCAGCCGTTGCCCAGCACCAGGCACAGCAGGGCCACGAGGAAGGGCTGCTCGAAGGCCATCAGGAAGTGGCCCGTCGCCATCAGCAGGGCCCCGGCGATGATGGTGCGGCGGCGGCCCAGCAGCCGGTCGGCCAGCAGGCCGCCGAGGATCGGCGTCAGATAGACCGCGCCTGCATAGAAGCCGAACACCGCCGAGGCCAGGCCCTGGGT
>JAQGII010000438.1 GCA_028291305.1 Caulobacteraceae bacterium | reverse complement strand
CACCCCGTAGCCGGAGTCCTCCAGGAAATCGACCACGAAGCGGCGCACGTCCGGGTCGTCGTCGACCACCAGGACCCTGGCCCCGTCGCGGGCGCGGGGAGGCTCGGCCTGCAGGTCGGCGGCCGGGCCCGCCTTGGGCTCGGGGCTGACGGGCAGGTAGAGGGTCACCTCGGCGCCGGCGTCCGGCGCGGTGTCCAGCCGGACGCCGCCCCCCAGTTGCTTGGCCAGGCCCAGCACCTGGCTGAGGCCCAGGCCGGAGCCCTTGCCCAGGGGCTTGGTGGTGAAGAAGGGCTCGAAGGCCCGGTCGGCCACCTCCTCGCTCATGCCCGGGCCGGTGTCCTTCACCGCCAGGGCGATGTAGCGGCCCGACTCCGGCTCGCTGGCGGCGCGCGGCGCGCCCAGGGTGACCAGGGCCGTGGACAGGCGCAGCACGCCGCCCTGGGGCATGGCGTCCCGGGCGTTGAGCGCCAGGTTGAGCAGGGCCAGCTCCAGCTGGGCCGGGTCGGCCAGCGCGGGCGGCAGTCCCGCCGCCAGCACGCGTTCGACCTTGACCGTCCCGCCCAGGGTCGAGGTGAACAGCCCGCCCATCCGCTCGATCATGGCGTTGAGGTCCACCGGCAGGGGCTCCAGCCGCTGCCGGCGCGAGAACGCCAGCAGCTGCGAGGTCAGCTTGGCGCCCCGTTCGGCCGCCTGCACGGCGTTGTCGATCAGCTGGCGCGCGCGCTCGTCGGTCACCCGCTTGGAGGCCAGCTGCAGGCTGCCCAGGACCGCCGTCAGCACATTGTTGAAATCGTGCGCCACGCCGCCGGTGAGCTGGCCGATGCCCTCCATCCGCTGCGACTGGCGCAGGGCCTCCTCGGCCTTCATCTTGGCGGTGATGTCGTGGAAGGTGGCCACCGCCTGGGTGATGCGGCCGTCCGCGTCGCGGATCGGGGCGGCGGCGATCTCGAAGATCACCGTCGAGCCGTCGGGCCGTCGGTAGCGCTGCACCATCCGGTCGGTGCGGTAGCCGCGCCGCACGGCGCGCATCAGCGGCAGGTTGTCGGACCCCCGGCGGCGGCCCTGGTCATCGACAGGGCCGTAGGCCAGGACGTCGCGCGACTGGGGCGACCCCGTCAAGGGATGGCCCATCAGGTATTCCGCCTCGGGGTTGGCGAAGCTGATGTCGCCGGACGGCGCGTCGGCCACGATGATGCCCACCGGCGTCTGCTCGAGGATCGAGCGCAGCTGGGCCGCGTTGCGCGCGGCCTCGATGGCGGCCAGGCCCTCGAAGCGGCGGTCGAACAAGGCCGCGACGCTGGCCAGGAACAGGATGAACACCACCCCGCCGCCCACGCCCAGGGCCAGGACGAAGGGGTCGACGCCGGGCGCCGGCGGGGTCAGCGGGCGCAGGTCGAAGGCGGCGACGCTGGCGGCGTGGCAGGCCAGCATCCCCGCGGTCAGCAGCACGCTGGCCAGCGCCCGGCGCACCGCGTCGCGGCCCAGTTCGGCGACCGCCATGCCGGCGGCCCCCGCGGCGACGGCCGCCACGACGCCCAGGCCCATCAGCGGCAGGCTGTAGCCGAGCACCGCCATGTTCTTCAGGCCGGCCATGCCGACGAAATGGGTCACGGCCATGGTCACGCCGATGATGGCCCCGCCGGCCAGGCTGAACGGCAGATCGCGCGACCGGCGCGCCATCAGGGTGAAGGCCGCCCCGGCCCCCCCGGCGGCGACCGCCAGGGCCAGCAGCAGCACCGACCCGTCGAAACTTTCGGAAGGGGCGGCATCCCCGCCCAGCAACGACACCATATGCATCGCCCACATCGCCAGCCCCAGGGCCACGGAGGCCGCCGTCAGCCAGGCGTTGCGGGCGCGGCCGACGTTGGCGTGGACCCGGCGGAACAGGTCCGTGGCGGTCCAGGCGCCGAACAGGGCGACCGCCGTCGCCAGGGCCGTGAACAGGGGATGGGGGATCAGCATCCTGGCGCCCTGGCCATCCGGCCGATCAACTGCGGTTTACGGGTCACAGCATTCATTGCAGTGCAACAAGGCCTTCCCCGGTGCGGTCCGTGTCGTGTTAGTAATCGTGCCCTTCCTAGCCGGGCCTGCTCGGGACCGACAGAGGCATTGTAGCGAGGCGATATCCTATGGCGGAAATCAAGACCGTCGGCGTGATCGGCGCCGGCCAGATGGGATCGGGTATCGCCCATGTCTGCGCCCTGGCCGGCTACGATGTGTTGCTCAACGATATCAGCGAGGAACAGATCAACAAGGGCTTGGACGCCGTGCGCCGCTATCTCGAGCGCCAGATGTCCAAGGGGCAGATGACGCAGGCGGTGATGGACGAGGTCCTCGGCAGGGTGAAGCCGGCCAAGACCTATGCCGACCTGAAGGACGTCGACATCGTCATCGAAGCGGCGACCGAGAACGAAGCCATCAAGAAGGACATCTTCCGCGGCGTGTGCGAGCACCTGAAACCGGAAGCCCTGCTCGCCTCCAACACCTCGTCCATCTCCATCACCCGCCTGGCCTCCGTCACCGACCGGCCCGACCGCCTGATCGGCCTGCACTTCATGCGCCCGGTGCAGATCATGAAGCTGGTCGAGATCATCCGCGGCATCGCCACCGGGCCCCAGACCTACGAGGCGGCCGTCGCCTTCGCCAAGTCGCTGGGCAAGGAAACCGCCAACGCCGAGGATTACCCGGCCTTCATCGTCAACCGCATCCTGATCCCGATGATCAACGAGGCGATCTACACCCTGTACGAGGGGGTGGGCACGGTCGAGGCGATCGACATGGCCATGCGCCTGGGCGCCAACCACCCGATGGGCCCGCTGGAGCTGGGCGACTTCATCGGCCTGGATACGGTGCTGGCGATCATGAACATGCTGCACGACGGCCTGGCCGACTCCAAATACCGGCCCTGTCCCCTGCTGGTGAAGTACGTCGAGGCGGGCTGGCTGGGGCGCAAGACCGGGCGCGGCTTCTACGATTACCGTGGCGAGAAGCCGGTCCCCACGCGCTGAACGCCCATATTAGAGGCGCGCCCGCGCGCTCCTGATGGTTTTTGCTGCACTGCGGCACGAAATCCCGCCTCCAGGCCGCTTGTCCGCGCGAGGCCCGAAGGGCCCTGCTATCAAGGGCGCATGATCCTGATCGCGGCCACCATCGCGCTGTTCACCGCTCCCGCTCCGGCGGCCAAGCCGGACTTGGCCGGCTATCTGGCGGGCAAGGACAAGGTCGCGATTCAGGAAGACGTCCGCCAGGTCGCCAAGACCGAATGCCAGGCCGAGGCCGACGGTCCGCAGCTGGCCCTGGTGCTGGCCTGCGCCCGCGCCGCGCCCCAGTCGGTCAGGGCCGACGCGCGCACCGCCAGCGCCCGCTGATCAGTTGAGGCCGCCGGCCTCGATCACCAGCTCATCGACATCGACCCCCTCATAGAGCCCCTCCTTGGCGTAGGGGCTCTCCTCCAGGAAGTGGTCGATGGCTTGCCGGTCGTCGGCCTCGATCAGCAGCAGCACCCCCTTGCGGTCGCCGGTATCGGCGTCGCGGACCACGCCCGCCAGGCGGATGTGCATCAGCGGCTGGCGCAGATGGTCGCTGAACTGCTCATGCAGGGCGTCGCGCTCGGCCTCGACGCCGGGTTTGAAGCGGCCAACCACCGAAAACAGCATCCTCACCCTCCACGGCCCCAGGACCTGCAAACCGGCGGCGAGGCGGTCGGTTCCGCCCGGCCTATGCCCCGCTTCATTATGCGATCGGGTTTGAAAGTCTTGGCTTTGCCCAAGGGCTCGTTTGCGCTGCGGTTTTCACCGAATGTGGAGGCGGTGGGATGGCGGGGGCGAGGCGCATGAAACGGCTCAGCAGGGACGCAGCGGCGCTCTTGGCCTGGGCCGTGGCATGCAGCCTCGCTCCCGGCGCCTTCGCCCGGGCCGCCCACGGGAAGGCGGCGACCGGCGACGTCACCGGCGTCTGGATGGTCGAGCCCGCCTACTATCTCGGCGCCAGGCTCAGCCCGCAACCGATGCTCACGACCCAGGCCCAGGAACAGCGCCGGCGCCGCGCCGCGGCGACCGCCGCCGGCTACGTGCGCAGCGTCGGCAACATGCTGTGCCAGGGCGGCGGCGGCCCGGCCCTGTCGATGATCCGCTCGCCCTTCGAGGTGATGCAGGGCTTCGGCCGCCTGACGTTCATCTTCGAGACCGAGACCTTCAACCAGCCGCGCACCGTGTACCTCAACGAGACGGCGCAGCCGGACAACATCTTCCCCAGCGAGAACGGCCACTCCATCGGCCATTGGGAAGGCGGGACCCTGGTGGTCGACACCGTCGGCTTCAACGGCCGAAGCTCCTTCCCCGGCGGCGTGAGGGCTTCGGAAAAGGCCCACATCGTCGAGCGCCTGAGCGTCTCGCGGGACGGCAAGGTGCTGACCGACCAGATCACCATGACCGATCCCGCGTCGCTGGCCGAACCCTGGACGATCGCGCTAAAATACGACCGTCAGCCGGACACCGAGGAACGCTTCGAGGTGACCTGCGAACCTGACCTGGAGGCGCTCAAGACCCTGGACCTGAACGCGCTGAAGGACGCCGATCCCGAGGTCGCCCGCCTGCTCGACCCCTCGACGCGGCCCACCGATCCGGCGCTCAAGATCGCCAAGCCGAATTCCTAGAAAAAAGAGCCCTGGAAAACCGATGAAGTCGCTCGTCAAATCGGCCCTGAAAGTCGCCCTGCCGGTGGCCGCCGTCCTGGCCCTGGCGCTGCCGGCCTCGGCCCACCACGCCTTCAACATGTTCGCCCTCGACCAGGTCGTGACCATGAGCGGCACGGTGAAGGACTACCAGTTCAAGATGCCGCACGTGTGGATCTACGTCGTGTCGCAGGGCAAGGCCGGGCAGGAGGAGTGGGGCTTCGAATGCCACAGCCCCAACCTGGTGGCGCGCAAGGGCTGGACCGTCGGCACCCTGAAGCCCGGCGACAAGATCACCGTGCGCATGCATCCGATGAAGGACGGCTCCAAGGCCGGCAGCGTGATCGACGTGACCCTGGCCGACGGCCGCAACCTGTGGAACGCGCAGTCGATCAGCGAGCCCTAGGCGGATCTCGAAGAGGAAAGGCGCCGCGGTCAGGCCAGCTGGATGACCGCGTCCAGATAGCTGCCGGCGCCCATCTTGCCCTCCTCGAAGATGCCGTGGTCGGCGATCCACTCGCGCGACTGGGCGAAGCTCTCCTCGGTATAGGGCTCGAACACGATGCGCTCGCCCGGGCCCCAGCGGCGGGTGTCCATGATGGCGTGGTGCCGCTCGGGGAATTCGTTGCGGTAGTAGTGGGTATAGAGGTCGGGCCGCAGGTCGATGTCGCGCTGGGCGCGTTTCAGGGCGCGGTAGAACTTGCCCAGGTCCTCCGGCGACGGATCGCCGGTGACCATCGAGGCGATCATGAAGGTCGAGTCGAGGATTTTCCGGAAGCCCAGCTGTTCGGCCAAGTAGTAGGGCCCGCTGAACAGGGACGCGGCCTGCGACCGGCCCTCGATCAGGTTGTCCAGCCGCTTGAACAGCATCCCCTCGGCGTAGGACAGGTTGATCTGGTCGCGGGGCAGGAACTGCTCCAGCCCCTGCAGCGTGGAATAGTGGCTGCCCGACTGGTAGCCGACCGAGATGGGCACGCCGGCCAGGTCCTCGGGTCCCTTGATCGGCGAGTCGGCGGGCACGAAGATGCCGGCGGGGGCCACCGAATAGATGTCGGCCCACAGCTTGCCGTGGCCGTTGGCGGCCGCGACGTTGACCGTCCAGTGGCAGGCGCAATTGACGTCGGAGGTGCGGCCCGCCTCGAAGGTCTGGTAGGCGCCCGAGGTCCGGCCCTGGGCGTCGTGGACCTTGCCGTCGGAGGACTTCACCTTCTCCTGGAACACATAGTCCAGCCCCTCGGCGGCGAAATAGCCCTTCTCCTGGGCCACCCATTCCTGCAGACGGAAGTGGGCCTCGATCACGAACGGCGGCTTAGACATGGCGGTGGCTTCCCGTCTTTGAGGGGTCCTGAGAGGCAATCCCACGATCTGGGACTGACGCTAGACTTCCCCGCGCGGGCGCGCCATCCTCTCGCCGGAATAGTGCACATTCCCAATCGGAATGCAGAAGCCGGCCATGGATGACGACATCAGCCTGCGCCACCTGAAGGTGCTCAGCCTGCTTCTGGAGGTCGGCAGCCTGACCCGCGCGGCGCAGATTCTCGGCGTCAGCCAGCCGTCGATCAGCAAGGCCCTGGCCCGCCTGCGCGCCCACTTCGGCGATCCCCTGCTGGTGCGGGTCGGAGCGGTCATGCGGCCCACGCCCAAGGCGGTCGAGCTGGCCGAGCCCCTGCGCGCCCTGCTCACCGCCTCGGACACCCTGCGCGCCTCCACCCTGCCGTTCGATCCCAAGACCTCGACCCGCGAGTTCACCGCCCTGGTGACCGAGGTGGGCATGATCCAGTTCATCCCCAGCCTGATGCGGCGGCTGGAGGAATCGGGACCGGGACTGTCCCTGCGCGCCCTACCGCTGGACTCGCGCGCGTTCGAAGCCCGGCTGGAGGCCGGCGAGGCCGACGTGGCCGTGGGCTTCCTGCCGGAGGCCGCCGGCGCCATCCGCCGCCAGCGGCTCTATGCCGACGGCTATCTCAGCGTGGTCCGCCGCGGCCATCCCCGGCTGCAGACCGTGGCCAGCGAAGCCGGGTTCTGGTGCGAGCGGCATGTGATGATGACCTCGGCCGGCGCAGGCCACGCCGCCAACCGGACCCTGGCGCAGCTCCTGTCCGACCGCCTGGCCGCCGGCCAGGTGCAGGTGCGCGTGCCCAGTTTCCTGGCCGGGGCCTTCGTCGCCAGCCGCACCGACGCGGTGGCCACCCTGCCGGCCAAGCTTGCCGAATTCCTGGCCCCGGATCTCGGGCTGGAATCCTTCGTCCCGCCCCTGCAGATCGCCCCGATCCAGGTCGACCAGTTCTGGCATGAGCGGGTGCAGCAGGACGAAGGCCACCGCTGGCTGCGCGCGACCATCTTCCAGCTGGTGGGACGCCCCGCCTCCTGAGCTCGGACCTGCGGCGGCGCTCCGCTCCCTCCAGCCGCGCCCGCGACATTGCACCGCGTCATTTTCAATATTAACGCGCAATTCGTTCGGATTGTTATGGTATTTCTACCTATCAATGGCGGGTATTATTTGGCGAAAATTGGAATTTATTGATGGAAATTCTTGGATTTTGCTTCAATAGTTCCGTTGACGGCGTCTACAGCCATCACGATCCATATCTGATTATCCTGTCTTATTTGGTTGCGGCCCTGGCTTCTTTCACGGCCCTGGAGATGGCTGAGCGCCTGCGCCAAGCCGCCGGGCGGTCGCGCCAATTCTGGCATGTCGGGGCTGCCCTGATTCTTGGCGGCGGCATCTGGTCGATGCACTTCATCGCCATGCTCGCCTATCGAAGCCCCCTTCCCCAAACCTACGCGCCAGGCCTGACGATCTTGTCAGGCCTGATCGCGGTCGCGGCCGTTTGGGTTGGTTTGAAAGTCTTCGACCGCGACGTCACTCCGGCGCGCCTGTTCGCGTCCGGAACGATGATCGGGCTGGGCGCCGTGGCCATGCACTACACCGGGATGCTGGGCGTGCGCGTGGCCGGCCATATCTATTACCGCCCAGGCATCTTCTTGGCGTCGATCGTCATCGCGCTCGGCGCTGCGATCGTCGCGCTGTGGCTGGCCTACAAGCTCCGCTTCGCCTGGCAACGCGTGATCGCGGCGTTCGTCATGGCCGTGGCGATCTGCGGCATGCACTATGTCGGCATGGCGGGAACCGTGTTGGTGGCCGATCCGACCATACTGACACCGATCAGCGACATCAGTGGGCCGCTTCTCGCTCTCGCGGTGGCGGCCGGAGTGGTTCTGACCATCGGCTGCGCCTTGCTCTGCACGATTGTCGATCGACATCTCGAAGGCCGGTCACAGCAGGAGGCGGGGCGTCTTCGCGCCTTGAATGAATCCCTGGAGGCGAGGGTCGAGGAACGCACCGCTGAACTGACGCTGGCGATCAGCAACCTGGAAGACGCGAGCCAACGCGCCGAGGCGGCCAGCGACGCCAAAAGCGTCTTCCTGGCCACCATGAGTCATGAAATCCGCACACCGCTCAACGGCGTGCTCGGCATGGTCCAGGCGATGGCCGGCGACCACCCGTCAGCCGCTCAGAGAGAACGGTTGGAGATCATCCGCCAATGCGGACAGACGCTTCTCGCAATCCTCAACGACGTTCTGGACCTATCCAAAATAGAGTCGGGAAAGCTGGAGCTCGAAGAGGTCGATTTCGATCTGGAATGCCTGACGCGCGGCGCGCATGCCGCGTTCACCGAACTGGCGAACAAGGCCGGCCTGTCGTTCGATCTTTGCGTAGACAAGGCGGCGCGGGGAACCTACCGCGGAGACGCGACGCGGGTGCGTCAGGTCCTCTACAATCTGATTTCCAACGCCATCAAGTTTACCGCCCACGGCGAAGTGCGGGTGAAGGTGACCCGGGCCGGCGGTGCGCTGTGCATCCAGGTGTCGGACACCGGCATCGGTATTGAACCGGCGCGACTGTCCGCATTGTTTGAAAAATTCACCCAAGCCGACCTTTCAACGACGCGCCGGTTTGGCGGCAGCGGTCTTGGACTGTCCATCTGCCGGGAACTTACCCATCTCATGAGGGGAACGATCACGGCGCAGAGCACTCTCGGGTGCGGGGCGACATTCCTGGTGAC
Organism: Caulobacteraceae bacterium; assembly: GCA_028291305.1. Taxonomy (GTDB): domain Bacteria; phylum Pseudomonadota; class Alphaproteobacteria; order Caulobacterales; family Caulobacteraceae; genus BOG-938. Next base: position 307 of record JAQGII010000438.1, on the reverse strand, counting down.
GCTGCCGCTGGCGCGCGGGCTTCGCGCGCCGCTGACGACACAGGCCGTCCTCGTCGAGGACGGCGCGCCGACCCAACTCAGGCTGCGGGTCCTGGCTGCGGAGGACAATCCGGTCAACCAGCTGGTCTTGAAGACGCTTCTGCATCAGATCGGTGTGGAAATCGTTGTCGTGGGCGATGGCGCGCTCGCGGTCGAAGCCTGGGAGCAGTCGGAGTGGGACATCATATTGATGGACGTCCAGATGCCCAACCTCGACGGTTGCGCCGCCACCCGGATCATCCGCGCGAGCGAGGCGGAGCAGGGGCTC
>JAQGII010000437.1 GCA_028291305.1 Caulobacteraceae bacterium | reverse complement strand
ACCGGCCCGTCCCCCGGCGTGTGGGGGCCGTACTGACTGGCCTGGCCAAGCCGTAGGTCCCAACAAGGCCCATGTATCCATAACAACTTATAGAGGAGGTCTTCGATGTTTAAGAAGTTGATCGCCGCCGCCGCCGCCTTGGCTTTGGGCGGCGCGATTGTCGCGGGCCCCGCCAGCGCCCACCATTCCTACGCCATGTTCGATAGCGCCACGACCATGACCCTGGCGGGCACGGTGGTGAGCTGGGATTGGACCAATCCGCACAGCTTCCTGCAGTTCATGGCCGACGGGCAGCACTGGGACCTGGAAGCCGCCAGCCCCTCGATGCTGTCGCGCGCGGGCATGACGCGCAACAGCCTGAAGCCGGGCGACAAGGTGACCGTGAAGCTGCACCCGCGCCGGGACAAAGCCCTGGGCGGTAGCCTGCAGAGCGTTGTGTTGGCCGACGGCAAGACCCTCGTGTTCGAGGCCGGCCGCCAGCCGCAGCCGCAGCCGCAGCCGCAATAAAGACGCCGGGGGAGTTGATCGTGCGCAAGACAAGAATGGTCCATCGTCTTCTGACGGCGGCGGCGGCGGCGGCGGCGGCGTTGGGCGTGTCCGGCGCGGCCCACGCCCAGGGCAAAGCGCCGCCCGCAACGGACCTGTCGGGGGTCTACTTCAACGAGCACCCGGCCAAGGCCCTGACCACGGTGGACGGCTCCCCCATCCTGCTGACCGCGGCAGGCAAGGCGGCGCTGGCCGCCAACGCCGCCAAGGCGGCGTCCAGCAAGATCCCACCCGCCGGGTTCAACATGGACGCCTGCCTGCCGTTCGGCCCCACCCGCATGCTCCAGCAACCCTATCCGCTGGAGGTGGTGCAGAAGGGCGATACGGTGGTGCTGATCTGGGAACGGAGCCACGCCTGGGAACGGGTCTACATGAACGAGAAGCCCAACCCCGACGCCGACCCGACCTACATGGGCTATGCGGTCGGCCATTGGGACGGCCCGACTCTGGTGGTCGACACCAGCCTGTTCAACAACGGCGCCTTGATGGACGACAACGGACTGCCGCACAGCGACAGCCTGCAGATGGAGCGTCGCCTGCGCAAGGTGCAGGGCGGCAAGGCGCTGGAGATCGTGGCCACCGTCACCGACCCGGTCATGTACATCAAACCGTGGACGGTCCGGGCGGTGCTGCCGCTGCGGCCCGACATCAAGATCGAAGAGTTCGTCTGCGGCCTGAAGACCTTCGAGACCCGCTACACCCGCGCCGGAAGATAGCGGCGATGTTGATAGGCTGAAGGCGGAATTGGAAGCCCCGGTCGAGCGGATGGCTGGGGCGTTGCGGACCTGCGCTAAAGATAGCGGCCAGCTCGGTTGAGCTGCGCCGACGGGCAATTCCTGAACAAGTCTGTTTTCAAGATTAAGAAGACCCAGCGAGGCTTGGTGGGTCACTTCGCTATGACGCTGAAAAAGCTTTATATTTTAGACAGTTAATCTGGTGATGGGGGTGCGCGCAAGCTGGACCGCGCCGTCCCGTTCCTTCTTCGGACCGCCAATATGGTCAGGGCGCTTGACTGGAGCCCCCGTGAGGGCAATGCTGAAATGCGTGCGGAGGGGGATTGACTACGAAAATCCAAACCCTTGGAGCCGGACTCCGGTGACCGTTCGTGATGGGGCGCGGTAAAAACTCTCACCAGAACTTTCAGTAAGTTCTGTGCTGTTTCATTAAAATAATAACCAAGTAATTATTCGAGACGGCCGTGAGGCCAAAGAAAAATAAAGTTAATACAAAGGGGGGAATATGACGTTCTCAGTTGCACTGTGCGGCGGCGCCAGCCTGTTGGTCATGGCCGGCTCCGCGATGGCCCAGCAGGCGCCGGCGGGAGCGCCTCCGACGGGCGCCAGCGCGCCGCAGGCGCTTGAGACGGTGGTGGTCACCGGCTCGCGCATCATCCGCGACGGCTACGCGGCCCCGACGCCGATCACCGTGGTCACCGTGGAGCAGCTGCAGCAGACGACCCCGTCCAACATCCCCGAAGCCTTGAACAAGCTGCCGCAATTCGCCGGCTCGACCACCAGCACCGGCGCGAGCAACACGGGCGGCGTGCCCAACGTGTACGGCGGCAACTTCCTCAACCTGCGCTCGTTCGGCGCCATCCGCACCCTGATCCTGATGGACGGCCGCCGGGTTCCGCCGACGGCGGTCAACGCCCAGGTCGACACCAACACCCTGCCGCAGATGCTGGTCCAGCGGGTGGACGTGGTCACCGGCGGCGCCTCGGCGGTGTACGGCTCGGACGCGGTCACCGGCGTGGTCAACTTCGTCCTCGACAAGCACTTCACCGGCTTCAAGGCGCAGGTGCAGGACGGCGTCTCGTCGCACTCCGACGCCCGCTCGTACAAGCTCGGCATGGCCGGCGGTACGCCGGTGTTCGACCGCGGCCACTTCATCTGGAGCGCCGAGCGCTACCAAAACGACGGCATGACCAGCCACACGGTCCGCGGCTGGGCCGCGGCCAACCCGGTCTATGTGGGCTCGGGCACGGCGGCCAATCCGTTCGTTCTGATCAACAACTCGCATATCTCGAACGCTTCGCTCGGGGGCCTGGCCACCAGCGGGCCATTCTCCGGCCAGCAATTCCTCAGCAACGGATCGCTGGGGCCCTTCGATAAGGGCGCGGCGACGCAAACGAACGGCATCTCCATCGGCGGCGACGGGGCCGTCTACACCGGCCTGTCCTTGTCGCCGCCGCTGCAGACCAACCAAGGGTTCGGGCGGTTCGAGTATGCGTTCAGCGACGCCGTCACCGGCTATGTGCAGATGACCGCGTCGCAGGCGGCTACGCTCGACTTCAAGAATTCCAACGCGCCGGCGATCCCCACGACCATCTACAGCGGCAACGCGTTCCTGACTCCAGCGGAGCAGGCGCAGCTGACCAGCGCCGGGACCCCCAGCTTCACGATCAGCCGCCTGAACCGCGACCTGGCCGCGGATTCGAGGATCAATCAGCTGACCAACGCGATGAACGTCACCGCGGGCATGACCGGGACGACCTTCCGCAACTTCGTCTGGGATGCCTACTATACCCACGGCGAAGCGCATGTGCGCTCGACCATCACCAACAACATCAACTACCCCAACCTGTACGCCGCCCTGGACGCGGTGAAGGACACCAGCGGCAACATCGTCTGCCGCGTCAGCATCACCAATCCGGGCCTCTATCCCGGATGCGCCCCGATCAATCTGTTCGGCGCGGGCAATGAAAGCGCCGCAGCCAAGGCCTTCATCTACACCAACACCCAGTGGGAAGCCCTGAACAAGATCGACGACTTCGCCGCCAGCCTGTCCGGCGCCCCCTTCGACAACTGGGCCGGTCCGGTCTCGACCGCGTTCAACGTCGAATACCGCGCCCAGAGCTTCGCCGAGACCAGCAACGCCAACCCGCTGATCGCGCCGAGCGTGACCGGCATCCGCCTGGGCCAGGCGCCGACCACCATCTACGCCTATGCGACCCAGTCCCCGCAACAGGGCTCCAACACGGTGTGGGAAGTCAGCGCCGAAACGGTGTTCCCGCTGCTGCTGAACGCGCCCCTGGCCAAGGTGCTCGAAGTCAACGGCGCGGTCCGCTACACGGACTACAGCTCCAGCGGCCCGGCCACCACTTGGAAGGTCGGCCTGAACTACCAGCCGATCCAGGACCTGCGCTTCCGCTTCACCGAGTCCCGCGATATCCGCGCCCCGACCCTCAACGACCTCTACTCGGGGACCACCGTCTCGCTGGTCAACCTCAACGATCCGCACACCGGCAAGGTCGCCGTGACCACCCAGATCGGCGGCGGCAACCGCAACCTGGTGCCGGAAATCGCCCGGACGGAGACGGCCGGGCTGGTCTACTCGCCATCCTGGTTCCCGCGCTTCCGCGTGTCGGTGGACTACTTCAACATCAACATCGACAATGCCATCGGCACGATCAGCGGGTCGCAAGCAGCCACGCTGCAGGAGTGCGAGAATTCGGGCGGCGCCTCGGCGCTGTGCGCCGCCATCGTGCGGCCGCTGCCGTTCAGCGACCACTCGGCCGCGAACTTCCCGACGCTGGTCTACAACCAGAACCTGAACATCGCCAAGACCTACACCCACGGCGTGGACGTGGAGAGCAGCTACAACATCGATCTGGCCGACATCAGCAAAAGCCTGCCCGGCCGGGTCGACCTGAGGCTGCTGCTGACCTATCAGCCGGTGCTGGCCTCAAAGGCCTACGCCGACGCGCAGCTGGTCAACGGGGCGGGGGTCGCGGGTGTGCCCGGGGTGCCGGGTGTTTCGTCCACGCGGGTCTCCGGTTCGGTCGACTACAAGATCGGCCCGCTCACCTTCGACTGGCAGACCCGCTACTACAGCAAACTGGTTCTCAGCGGCAATCCGCAGCTCGTCTACAGCGGTCCTGGCCTGCCGGCGATCTACTACCACGACGTGAGCTTGACCTACCGGTTCAAGGCGCATGACCACGATATGCAGGTCTTCCTGATCGTCGACAACCTGTTGGATCAGGCGCCGCGCATCTCGCCGTCGACCGCCTCCACCACTCCGGGCGGCGGCATTCCTGCGGTGGTCGGCGACGACACCATCGGCCGCTACTACACCGCCGGCCTGCGCTTCAAGTTCTAGGACTATCTATGCGGCAGCCGGCTGCCTGGCCCTGGCCAGCGTGGTGTTCGCTGGACTTCATAAATACACGCCGCAGTCGGTGTGGGCGTTTTTTGTCTGCCGTATCTTGGGCGTGGAGGTTTCAACTAAAGTATTACCATAATATACATCAGAAATAATTTCGTAATGGGCGCTTATTTTCGCACATTTTCGTCGAATACAGAATAACAATTGGGGATGATGGTTATGAATATTAATAACAAGTCAATTTTTGGCGCGTTTATCGTCGCCTCTACCTTGACGGGCATGCAGGCTCATGCGCAATCGAGCGGCACCGCTTCGGCGGCGGCCACGCCGGCGCCGCCGCCGGTCGCTGCGATCGAAGAGGTGGTCGTCACCGGGACCCACATCGTCGGGACAGCCAAGAACACCACCGTGGCGGTGGATGTAATCAACGCGGCCGACCTGCGCAATCGCGGCACGCTCTCGCCGGTGGAGTTGGTGAAGTCCTTGCCCTACGTCACCGGCGGCGACAACGGCGACAACAACCAGGGGACCTCGAGCGCCCGCTATGTCGGCGCCGCCAACATCAACCTGCGCGGCCTCAGCAACGCCAGCACCAACGGCTTCGACCGAACCCTGGTGCTGTTCAACGGCCAGCGCATCGCGCCCTACTTCCAGACCGCGCTCACCATGGTAGACGTCAACACCGTACCTCTGGCGGCCGTCGGCCGGGTCGAGATCCTGAAGGACGGGGGCTCCACCGCCTACGGTTCGGACGCCATCGCCGGCGTGGTCAACTTCATCACTTCCAAAACCCTGAACAGCTTCGACGTGGGCGCCGACTATCAGTACCTTTCGGGCTCCACCGGGGGCAACTGGAACGGCCACGTCAACTGGGGCAAGGTGTTCGATCAGGGCAACGTGCTGCTGTCGGTAGGCTACAACCACACCTCGCAATTGCCCACCACCGCGCGCTCTTGGGTGGTCCAGCCGATCCTGACCAATCCCCAGAACTACGTCAGAAGCAGCAACGCGGGCCCATACACGCTCGTCACGCCGGGCTCGGCCAGCGCTACTAGCTTCACCGACCCGGGCTGTTCGGGTCTGGGCGGCATCCTGTCGCCGCTCTCCGTGGCGATCCCATCTGCCGGCGCCGCGCCGATCTGCTATCAGTCCCGGGCGCCCTATTTCAACCTGATCGACCAGACGGATCGCGCTCAGCTCTACGGCGAGGCGAACTACCAGCTCACCGATGACATCAAGCTGCACTTCGACGCCTGGTACGCCATGACCAGCGTTCCCAGCAGCCGGTACTCGCCGGAGAACAGCAGCCCGATCTACTTCCCGACCCTGGCGGACGACGGCGGCGTCAATAATCCGTACCTGTTCAATCCCACCGGCAGCAAGGTCTATCCCGGCGTGGCCACGACCTACTACATCCCGGGCAGCAACCCGGGCCTGCGGGACCTGACGTCCCGCTACAGCGCCGCCCAGCTGGGCCTGACCGCGGCCCAATACGCCGCCCTCCTGACCAACGGGGTGAACACAAGCGCAACCTGGCAGGCCCTGGGCCTGGGCGGAAACCCCATCACCGGCGGCGCGACCAAGCTCCAAGACTATTTCCACACCTTCCGGCTGTCGGGCGGCGCGGAGGGGAGGGTCCTGAACGACATCAACTGGACCACCCATCTCACCTACGGCGAGTATTTCGCGGAGAACCAGTATCCGGACTTCGTGACGCAGCGGGTGGAGTTGGCCCTGCG
>JAQGII010000418.1 GCA_028291305.1 Caulobacteraceae bacterium | reverse complement strand
TGTAGTAGCGGGTCACGTCGTGGCCGATGCCGATGGCGATCAGCTCGACCGGCGAGACGGTCTCGATCTGGTGGATCACCTGGCGCAGATGCCGCTCCAGGTAGTGGCCGGTATTGACCGACAGGGTGGAGTCGTCGACCGGGGCGCCGTCGGAGATGACCATCAGGATGCGCCGCTGCTCGGGCCGGCCCAGCAGGCGCCGGTGCGCCCACAGCAGGGCCTCGCCGTCGATGTTCTCCTTCAGCAGGCCTTCCTTCATCATCAGCCCGAGGTCGCGCCGGGCGCGCCGCCAGGGAGCGTCGGCGGACTTGTAGACGATGTGGCGCAGGTCGTTCAGCCGGCCGGGGTGGGGGGGCTTGCCGGCCTTGACCCATTCCTCGCGCGAGGAGCCGCCCTTCCAGGCGCGGGTGGTGAAGCCCAGGATCTCGGTCTTGACGCCGCAGCGCTCCAGGGTGCGCGCCATGATGTCGGCGCAGACCGCCGCCACCATGATCGGCCGCCCGCGCATCGAGCCCGAGTTGTCGATCAGGATGGTCACCACCGTGTCGCGGAACTCGGTGTCCTCCTCCTGCTTGAAAGACAGGGGGGCGGTGGGGTCGATGATCACCCGCGTCAGCCGCGCGGCGTCGAGCATCCCTTCCTCCAGATCGAAGGTCCACGCCCGATTCTGCTGCGCCAGCAGGCGCCGCTGCAGCCGGTTGGCCAGGCGCGAGACGATGGGGGACAGGTTGAACAGCTGCTGGTCGAGGTAGGCGCGCAGCCGTGTCAACTCCTCGAGTTCGGCCAGTTCCTCGGGCGTGACCACCTCGTCGTAGGCGTCGGTGAACACCTTGTAGATCGGCTCGCGCGTGGCATCGCCGGGATTGGGCCGCGAGGGCTTCTCGCCGTCGCCCATCTCCGGCGGCTCCTCGTCGCTTTCGCCGGCCTCCACGTCCTGGGCTTCGGTGCTGTCCTGGCGGGTGGCGTTGGGGTCCTGCTCTCCGCTCTCGCGCGCCGGGGCGGCGTCGGAGTCCGCCTCGCTCTCGCCGGAGTCGTCCTTGTCGTCGTCCGGATCGTCGCCGCCGTTCTCGGCCGCCTGGTCTTCGCCCTCCTGGCGCTCCTCCGACAGCTCGTCGTCCGAGGCGTCGGCCATGTCGAGGTCGCGCAGCACGCTGCGGGCGATGCGGGCGAAGGCCGCCTGGTCGTCGACGGCCTCGGCCATGCGGTCCAGGCTCTTGCCGGCCCGGCGTTCGATGTCGGCGCGGTGCTGGTCGACCAGGGCCCTGGCCCCGTCCGGCGGGGCCTGACCGGTCAGCCGCTCGCGCACCATCAGGCTCAGGATGTCGGCCATCGGCGCCTCGGTCCGCTCGACCGCCCGGGTCAGGCCGCGCTTCTCCAGCGAGGACTCCAGAGCCGCCGTCAGGTTGGCCTTGACCCCGCCCAGGGCATTGGAGCCGATCGCCTCGACCCGCGCCTTCTCGATTGCCTCGAAGGCGTCGGCGGCGTCGGGGGCGACAGGCTTGAACCTGGCGTGGGCGGCCTTGTCATGGTGCGACAGCCACAGGGCCATCTGGTCGGCCAGGCCGCGGATGCGGGCGGCTTCCCTGGGCGGCAGGTCGCGCGGCGGGTGGGGCAGGACGGCCCTGTTCGCGTAGAGCGCGGGCCCCTCGTTGGAGAACACGACCTCCAGGTCCGGCTGCTCGGCCAGCGAGCGCGCGGCATGGGCGAGGGCGCGCTTGAATGGTTCGGTGGGGCTCTCGTCGGGTGGCATCTTGCGCTTGTTCTAGCGCGGGCGGCGGGCGGGGTTAAGTGGGACCGCCATAAAACGCTCGGCCTCCCGGGGGAGAACCCCCCGGGAGGCCTTGCAGGCCGGAGCCTTCGGCGGACAGCCGCCGCGTCAGAACGACCAGGTCACGCGGCCGTAGTAGAAACCGCCGTTGGAGCCGTAGGCCGAGGCCAGATGCTTGGTCGTGGCGAAGGTGGCGGAGTTGGTGTTCAGGTAGGACAACCGAAGGACGTCCGTCGCGGCGTTGGGATAGACGTTCAGGAGGTTGGTCGCCCCGACAGTCATCTTCACGTTGTGGGGGAATTCGTAGCTGCCTTCCATGTCCGTCAGCCAGGCCGCGTTGGTGATGCTCTGGATGAAGACCGACGTCTGCCCCGCCGGGTTGGTCCAGGCGTAGGTCGAGCCGTAGAACTCCTCGCGGAAGTTCAGGCTCCAGGGGCCCTTGCTCCAGAAGGCGTTGAACGTACCCCGCCACTTGGGCGTGCTGTCTTCCAGGGTGGCGATCGAGGACTGGTTCAGGAGCGGCGGCAGGTTGAGCGGCGCGGGCAGCACCTTGATGACCTGGGTGTTGTTGTAGTTCATCGACAACGAGTAGTCGACGTGCCCGAAAGCGCCGTAGTCCATGGGGTAGGTGGCCACAAAGTCGACGCCGTAGGTCTGAGTGTCCGCGCCGTTGCCGAAGGTCGTGATCTGGGCTGTCGAGGTGGTGCCGAGCGCCGGGTGGGCCACGAAATCCGGCACCTGGATGCCGCTGGCGGCGAGGGCGGCCTTCAGGGCGGGGATGCCGGAGTCCACGCCCTGGGCGTTGACGTTGTAGGCGAACCAGCCGGAGCCCCCGATCGGCATGATGCGGTCGGTGATCTTCATGGCGTAGGCATCGAGCGTCATGGTCAGGCGCGGGATGAAGTGCGTGACCACGCCCACCGAGAAGTCGGTCGACTTCTCGGGCCTCAGGTGGGCCACGCCGAGCGAGGCGCCTGCAAGGTTCGCCGGAAGCTGCGGCGAGATCGAGGTGGGGCTGACGTTGATGCCCGAATAGAACTCTTCCCCCAGGCTCGGGGCGCGGAAGCCCGTGTCGACCGTGCCGCGCAGGGCGACCAGCGCATTGAAGTCATAACGGGCGGTGACCTTGTAGATCGTGGTCGAGCCGAAGTCCGTGTAGTTCTCGTAGCGGACGGCGCCGTCGAGCTTGAGCGCCGCAATCGGCGCCATGGCGAGGTCGCCGTAGAAGGCGTAGTTGCTGCGCTGATAGTAGCCGGCGTTCTGCGGCGCGTAGCCGAAGAACGATTGGGCGCCGCCGCCCGCCGCGCTGTGCCCCGAGAAATAATAGGACGCCGGGTCGCCGGCCTTGATCTCGTACGAGTTCACCCGGGCTTCGGCCCCGCCGGCCAGGGTCATCGGCTCGGCCATGCCGACGTCGAAGTCGTGGCTCAGGTCGAGATTGTTGCTCCACTCGGTGGCCGAGAAGTCGCCGTCGTGGAAGGTGGTCGGGGTGGTGCCGAAGTCCTTCAGGTAGTCGGCGTTGGCCGAGCCCAGCACATAGATCCGGTCGTAGTTGCGACCATAGGTCGAGGCCAGGTTGATTCGGGTGTCGTTGAGAGTCCCCTTGATCCCCAGGGTGAAGGCGTAGTCGACCTCGATGTCCTGTTCTTTCGGGTCGAAGCCGGCCGGGAACATCGGCGTCCCGTTCGGATAGAGCACGCGGTCGGGCGTGCGGTAGCCCTCGTAGGCCTGGCCGTCCTTGTAGCCGACGGAGCCGAAGCTGTAGAGGCTGAGGTCCGGACTGAGCTCGTAGCCGGCGTTGAAGAAGGCGTTGCCGATCCGCAATTGCGGATCGCCGGGGCTCCTGGCGAGGTTCGGGTAGTTGGGGTCGCTCGTCAACCCGGGGTACCTGCCTATGAAGTTCTGCGACTTGTTGGTGGTGGCTGTGTACCGGCCCGCGTAGCCGGGCACGGGATAGGTGGAGAGGTCCACGACCTGCGGGTTGATGTCGCCGCGGAAGCTGTGGCCCTGATACTTGTACTGGAGCGTCAGGTTGAGGAAGGACTTGTCCGTGGGGGCGAAGCCTATGTTCCCCTGGATGTCCGTGGTCTGGCCGCCGCCGTCGAAGTACTGACCGGCCTGCGTGCTGAGCGAGCCGCCTTGGCTGGCCTTCTTGAGGATGACGTTGATCACCCCGGCGATGGCGTCGGTGCCGTACTGGGCGGCGGCGCCGTCCTGAAGCACCTCGACGTGGTCGATCGCGGACGTGGGGACGAAGTTCATGTCCGCCGCGGCGTTGCCGCCGAAGGTGCCGAACAGCACCGCCACGTTGCCGGTGCCGTGGCGGCGCTCGCCGTTCACCAGCACCAGGGTGTGGTTGGGACTGACGCCGCGCAACTTGAAGGCCTTGTTGAACGCGGCCTGGTCGGTGCCCGAGTTCTGCGCCTGCAGCGACGGGATGTTCTGGGCCAGCTGCTGGACGAGATCCGGAAGGCCGGACCGTTTCAGGATGTCGTTGCCCAGCACCTGGACGGGCGCCGCGCTGTCCACGGCCCTCAGGCCCGTGGAGCGCGTGCCGGTGACCACGACGGCCTCGATATCGCCGCCGCCGTCGGTTTTGGCGGCTGCGGTCTGGGCAAAACTCTGATTGGCAATAAGCATGGTCAGCGCCAGAGTGCTGGCGCCCGCGTACGCAAACTTCATCTCGAGATCCCCCGGTTGATGTGGAATCCCGGACGCCCCCAGCCCCGTCTGTTCTAACTCTCCTGACTGAAAAATACTGTGCCGTGAGGCGGAAAACCTTCTTTGTGCGGCTTTCGCATGCTCGCCTCGGCCGTCGCCGAAGACAAACGGGCGAGGCGAAGCGTTACACTTCGGGCAAGTCTCGCTTAGCTTTTGAGCTGTATTTGGCGACGAGGTAGGGGAGGAGGTCAGATTCCGGGCGCCTGGGGGCTGCGGCCCGCGCGGACGCGGGGCCCGGACGCGCCTAGGCCACCTTCACCCGCGCCGCGCTCTCGGGCAGGTCCGTCCCGAAGGCGCGCTGGTAGAATTCGGCCACGGTCGGCCGCTCCAGCTCGTCGCACTTGTTGAGGAAGGTCAAGCGGAAGGCCAGGGCGATGTCGCCGTTGAAGATCTCGGCGTTCTGCGCCCAGGTCATCACCGTGCGCGGGCTCATAACGGTGGAGATGTCGCCGTTCATGAAGGCGTTGCGGGTCATGTCGGCCACGCGGACCATGGCGGCGATGTTGCGGCGGCCCTCGGGGCTGTCATAGCCCGGCGTCTTGGCCAGGACGATCCCGGCCTCCACGTCGTGCGCCAGATAGTTGAGCGTGGTGACGATCGACCAGCGGTCCATCTGGCCCTGATTGATCTGCTGGGTGCCATGATACAGGCCCGTGGTGTCGCCCAGACCGATGGTGTTGGTCGTGGAGAACAGCCGGAAATAGGGGTTGGGCCGGATCACGCGGTTCTGGTCGAGCAAGGTGAGCTTGCCCGACTGCTCCAGCACCCGCTGGATGACGAACATCACATCCGGCCGGCCGGCGTCGTATTCGTCGAACACCAGGGCGATCGGCCGGTGCAGGGCCCAGGGCAGCATGCCCTCGCGGAATTCGGTGACCTGCTTGCCGTCCTTCAGGACGATGGCGTCCTTGCCGACCAGGTCGATCCGCGACACGTGGCTGTCCAGGTTGACCCGCACCAGCG
>JAQGII010000383.1 GCA_028291305.1 Caulobacteraceae bacterium | reverse complement strand
CTTCGTGCTGCCGATCCGCAAGATCGTGGCCCACCTGCCCAAGGAACGTCAGAATCTGTTCTTCTCGGCCACCATGCCGAGCGAGATCGGCAAGCTGGCGGCCGAACTGTTGAAGAGCCCGGAAAAGGTCTCCGTCGCGCCCCAGTCCACCACCGTGGAAAAGGTTGAACAGACCCTGTTCTTCGTGGAAGCCCAGCGTAAGCGGGCCCTGCTGGCCGAACTGTTCGCCGAACGGGCGCTCAGCCGCGTCATCGTCTTCACCCGCACCAAGCGCGGCGCCGACCGGCTGGCGAAGTTCCTCGACGTCGCCGGCGTCGGCGTGGCGGCGATCCACGGCGACAAGAGCCAGGGCCAGCGTGAGCGGGCCCTGGCGGCGTTCAAGGCCGGCGCCTGCCGCGCCATGGTGGCCACCGACATCGCCGCCCGCGGCATCGACGTGGACGGCGTGACCCATGTCATCAACTACGAACTGCCCAACGTGCCGGAAGCCTATGTCCACCGGATCGGGCGTACCGCCCGCGCCGGCGCCACCGGCGTGGCCATCAGCCTGTGCTGCGACGACGAACGTAACCTGCTCAAGGACATCCAGCGCACAACGCGCCAGACCATCCCGTCCTTCGACCGCCGCAACGACAAGGTCCTGGCCCAGGCCACGGCCGTGGCCGACGCGCTGGTGCCCAAAGACGCGGGTCGCGAAGACCCGGTGAATCCGCAGCAACGCGGCCGCGGCGGCGATTCGAATCGTCCGCAACGCTCGCACGGCCGCAACCAGGGCCATCCGGCCGCCCACGGCCGCCCCGGCGGCCAGGGCGCCGGACAGGCTCAGGGCAGGGGTGAGGCGTCTGGTCGCGGACGCGGTCCCAGCCGCAGTCCCGGCCGGTCGAACGGCGGCGGTCATTCGCCCAAGGCGATCACGTCAGGATCGTGGAGTCCGATCGACAGTTAAGCTTTTCGCCGGATTATTTGTGTAAAATCAGCTTGTTATGCCGAAATCACGCAAACTTGACGCGCTGCGGCGGGGCCTATAGGTTCCGCCGCGATCTGGCCGGGCCGCTTCGATCGTGCGGTCGTTCAACCGTGTCGCTCGCGCATGCCCCAGTCGGATGATCAGCGCGACGAGGCGCTCAAACGCCTCGACCAACGACTGGATGCATTTGCGGCTGGTCGCGAGGCGAAAAATGCTTATCAAGGCGCGCGCTCGGTCAGCGACGGATACCGCCTGCTGGCGGAACTGATCGGCGGTGTTCTGGGCGGCCTCGGCCTCGGCTGGGGTTTCGACCAACTGGTCCACACCAGCCCGCTCGGCATGATCGCCGGGTTGCTGATCGGACTGGCGGTATCGGTGGTCGTGATTGTCCGTCAGGCCGGACAGATGAGCACCAAGGCGTCTGAAGAGGCCGGGCCGGCGCATTCGGTCCCCTCCGACGACGATGACGAAAATTGAGGGTCGCGTTCGACCCGGGGTGAAGGGACTTAATAGGACCGATGGCTGCGATCGATCCGCTGCATCAATTCGCCATCGAGAAGGTGGTCGATCTGCCTCCGGTCAGCGTTCCGGGCCTGGGCCTCGTGGACCTGTCGATCACCAATTCGGTGGTGGCCATGGCGATCGCCGCCGTGGCGATCTGCGTCTTCTTCGCCATCGCGGCCAAGGGCCAGGTGGTGCCGGGGCGGACCCAGGCGGTGGGCGAGGCGCTCTATGGCCTGGTCGACGGGCTGACCTCCTCGATGATCGGCCACGAGGGCAAGAAGTACTTCCCGTTCGTATTCACGCTGTTCATCTTCATCATGACCATGAACCTGTTCGGCCTGCTGAACCTGTTCGGCGTCGCCCACATGTTCACGCCCACCTCGCAGGTGGCGGTGACGGCGGCCCTGGCCCTGATGACCATCGGGCTGGTGATCGTCGTCGGCTTCGTCAAGAACGGGCTCGGCTTCTTCAAGCTGTTCGTGCCGTCCGGCGTGCCGGTGGCCATCCTGCCCTTCCTGGTGCTGATCGAGGTGATCTCCTTCCTGGTGCGGCCGCTGACCCTGACCCTTCGTCTGTTCGGCAACATGCTGGGCGGACACGTGGTGCTGGCCATCTTCGGTAGCTTCGTGGCGGCGCTGGGCGCCTACGCCCTGTCCACCGGCGGGGCCGCCTATGCGGCGTTGATCCCGTCGATCCTGTCCTTCGGCAGCGTCGTCGCCCTGACCGCGCTGGAGTTCATCGTCGGTTTCCTCCAGGCCTTCGTCTTCGCGGCGCTGGCCTGTGTGTACCTCAACGACGTCGTCAACCTCGGCCACGGCCACTAGGCGTCGTTTCAACCTCTCTCAAGCATCCCAAGGGGAGCACTACCATGGACGTTCACGCCGCTAAGTACATCGGGGCCGGCCTTGCCATGCTGGGCATGATCGGCGCCGGCATCGGCCTCGGCAACCTGTTCGGCAGCTACCTGCAAGGCGCGCTGCGCAATCCGTCGGCCGCAGCCGGCGAACGCCCGATGCTGTTCCTGGGCATGGCGCTGACCGAAGCCCTGGGCATCTTCGCCCTCGTCATCGCCTTCATCATCCTGTTCGTCTAAGCGGAAGCCGCGTCCATGGCCGACCAACCCCTTCCCAATCCGGACGGCGCCGCACCGCAAGGCGCGAACGCGACGACCGAGGCGGCGGGTCAAGGCGGCTCTGGCGGGCTGCCGCAATTCGATCCCACCTGGTGGCCAGGCCAGATCGTCTGGCTACTGATCATCTTCGCGGTGCTCTATGCGGTGCTGTGGAAGGTGCTCCTGCCCAAGGTGGGGGGGGCGATCGACGCCCGCGAGGGCCGAATCTCCGGCGACATCGCCGACGCCCGGCGTCTGAAGCAAGAGGCTGAATCTCAAGCTGCTACCGCCGCCGCCGAGATGGCCGGGGCCCGGGCCAAGGCCCAGAAGCTAGGTTCGGACGCCAAGGCCAAGTCGGCCGCCCAGGCAGCCGAGCGGCAGAAGGTCGAGGAAGCCAAGCTCAACGAACGCCTCGCCCTCGCGGAGGCCGATATCCGGGCCGCCCGCGACCAGGCGATGACCAACGTGCGCGGCATCGCGGTGGAGACGGCCAAGGCGATCGTCGAGAAACTGACCGGGACGGCGGCGTCCTCCGTCGACCTCGAGGCGGCAATGTCCGCCCGCGGCGCTTAAGGGACGACGACGATGGAACTCCTGCACGATGCGGAATTCTGGACCGGCGCCGCGCTGGTGGTCTTTGTCCTGCTGCTGGTGGGCCTGAAGGTCCCAGGCGCGGCGGCCCGGGCGCTGGACGCCAAGGCGGCCAAGATCCAGTCCGACCTCGACGAAGCCAAGCACCTGCGCGAGGAAGCCCAGGCCCTGCTGGCGTCGCTCAAGGCCCAGCGCGAGCAGACCGAAAAGCTGGCCGGCGAGATGCTGGCCAATGCGGCGGCCGAAGCCCAGCGGCTGGAAGTCGAGGCCAAGGCCAAGCTGGAAGAGCAGATCAAGCGCCGCGCCGAGCTGGCCGAGCGCCGGATCGCCAACGCGGAGGCCCAGGCCGCCGCCGAAGTGCGCGCCGCCGCCGCCGACTTGGCCACCAGCATGGCCGAGACGGTGCTGACCGCCCGCCTCGCCGGCGCCAAGTCCGACCCGTTGGTGGACGCCGCGACCAAACAGATCGCGGCCAAGC
>JAQGII010000373.1 GCA_028291305.1 Caulobacteraceae bacterium | reverse complement strand
CCTTGGCCGGCTGGTCCGGCTGGCCGCGCGCGGTCTACAGGACATCGGGGTGACGCCGGGCGCGAGGGTCGGCCTGTGCCTGCCCAATACGCCCTATTTCGTCATCTTCTACTTCGCGGCCCTGCGCGTCGGGGCGATCGTGGTCAACTTCAACCCGCTCTATGCGGAGCGCGAACTCCAGCACCAGATCAAGGACTCCGGTGTCACGGTGATGGTGGTCGCGGACCTGCGCGCCATCCACGACAAGGTCGCCGCGGCAGCCCAACACACGGACCTGCAGCAGATCATCGTCTGTCCCATGGCCGATGTCCTGCCGTGGGCGAAGTCGGCCGCCTACCGGCTGCTGAAGGGCAAGATGCGCGCCCGTCCGCTCAAGGACGGCCGGCACATCGGCTATGCCCGGCTGATCGAGCGCGACGCCGATCCGGACCCGGTCCTGCGCGTTCCCGACGACATAGCGGTCCTGCAATACACCGGCGGCACGACCGGCCTGCCCAAGGGCGCGATGCTGACCCACGCCAGCCTGGTGGCCAACTGCGAACAGATCATCGCCCACGTCGGCCACCTGCCCGAGCACCAGGAGCGGACGCTGGGCGTGCTGCCGCTGTTCCACGTCTTCGCCCTCACCACGGTGCTCAACTACTCGGTGGCCACGGCCGCGGAGATGGTGCTTCTGCCCCGCTTCGAGATGAGACCGTTCCTGAAGACGATCAGGCGCACCCAGCCGACGCAGTTCTTCGCCGTGCCGACGCTCTACGCCGCCATCAACGCCTTGCCGCCGGCCGAGCTTCCCGATCTCGGCGCGATGCGCTTTTGCGTGTCCGGCGGAGCGCCGCTGCCCCTGGACGTGCGCCAGCATTTCGAGGCGCGGACCGGCCTGAGAATCCTCGAAGGCTATGGGCTGACCGAAGCCTCGCCGGTCGTCGCCTGCAATCCGGTCGACGGCGTGGTGAAGGACAACAGCGCCGGTCTGCCCTTGCCGGGAACCGTCCTTGAAATCCGCAGCCTGACCGATCCCCATCAACTGATGCCGACGGGCGAGCGGGGCGAGGTCAGCGTGCGGGGCCCTCAACTGATGAAGGGCTATTGGCAGCGGCCGGCGGAGACCGAGCAGGCCTTCATCGACGGCGCCCTGCGCACCGGCGACGTGGGTTATCTCGACAACCAGGGCTATCTGTTCCTGGTCGATCGCATCAAGGACATCATCCTGTGCGGCGGCTACAACGTCTACCCGCGGACGATCGAGGACGCGCTCTACGATCACCCCGCCGTGGCCGAAGCTGTGGTGATCGGGGTGCCGGACAGCTACCGCGGTCAGGCGCCCAAGGCCTTCGTCGTGCTGGCCGCCGGGGCGCAAACCACGCCGCAGACGCTGTCCGTCTTCCTGGAAGAGCGGATCAGCAAGATCGAGATGCCGCGGGAGATCGAAATACGCGACAGCCTGCCCAAAACCCTGATCGGCAAATTGTCGAAGAAGGAACTGGTGGAGGAGGAAATCGCTCAGGCGGGCCGTTGACGCGGCCCGCGTGCTGGCGGCAGCTTGGCCTTATCCGGGGAGTCTACATGAGGACAGCAGACAAGAACGTTCGACATCCCGAGGGCGAAGGCGACCTGTGCGGCATCCAGCAGGTGGCGTCGAAGCTCGGCGTCACGACCCGCACGCTGCGCTTCTACGAGGACAAGGGACTGATAGAGCCCACTCGGGTGGGAACCACGAGGATCTATACACGCCGCGAAGTCGCCCGCATGCAGCTGATCCTCAGGGGCAAGCGGCTGGGCTTCTCGCTCCGGGAGATCAAGGAGTTCCTCGACCTCTACGACGCCGATCCCAGCCACATCGAACAGATCCGCCACCTCGCCGCGCGGGTGCGCGAGCGGCTGGGGGAACTGGACCAGCAGAAGGCGGCGCTGGAACAGACCATCGAGGAAATGCGCTGGATCGAACGCGAAGCGACCAACCGCCTGCGCGAGGCGAGCGCTACTGCAGGTGAACGCTGAAACCCCGGCGGTCCGGATGATGTTCAGGAACCTGGCGCGATGGGCCGGCCGGCGGCTCATCCGCTATCTCGACCAGCCGGTCAGCGGCTATGCGCCCTTCTCGGCGCCGCCACGCGAGATTCTGCGGCGAGCCTTGAAGCCCGGCGACGTGCTGCTGATCGAGGGCGATAGCCGCATGAGCGCGATCATCAAATACCTGACCCAATCGACATGGTCGCACGCCGCCCTCTATGTCGGCGACGCCTTGGCAAAGACATCCGGCGACACCGAAGCCTGTGTCCTGATCGAAGCCCTGGCGGAGCAGGGGGTCATCGCCGTCCCGCTGTCCAAATACGCCCATTTCAACACACGGGTCTGCCGGCCGGTCGGGCTGAACGAAGACCAGCGCCGCCAGGTCGTGGCCTTCGCCGTCTCCTATCTCGGGCGGCAGTACGACCTGCGTTATGTCCTGGATCTGATCCGCTATCTGGTTCCCTATCCGCCGGTCCCGGTCGCCCTGCGCCGGCGGATGCTCGGCGTCGGCAGCGGGGATCCGACGCGGGCCATCTGTTCGACGATGATCGCCCAGGCCTTCCATTCGATCGGCTATCCGATCCTGCCGGACCCCGATTTGCCCTACGAGGCCACCGGCGCGGGCTATGCGGTATCGCCCTACGTCGCCCACGAAACGCTGCTGATCCGCAGCGAGGGCCTGTTCACGCCGCGGGATTTCGACATTTCGCCCTATTTCGAGGTCGTGAAGCCCAGCATCGAGAGCGGCTTCAATTTCCGCAGATGGTCCCGGACCAAGCCGCGTTGGCTGGGCTTTTTCGGCCGCCAGGCTCGGCCCGACCGGCGGCGCTTGCGCCCCGTTTGAACTGTTTTACGCAGGGCCTCATCCTGCGGCGACAAGGCCCGCCGTCGCCGGCGAGGCCGCCCGTGGGCGCTGGACGAGCGGTTCCAGTTCCGGCGCGAGGGACTTGAACAGCTGTGCCGGCAGGGCGCTGGTGAACTTGTATTGCGCAGCCTGAGGTCCGTCGACATGGGCGGTGATCGTTCCGAAAAAGCGATCGTCGATGAAGAAGATCAGGGTCGCCGTGCGCGATCTCACCACCGATCCGATCAGTCGCCGGCCGGCCCCGAACTGCTGGGTCCGATTGTCCCCCGTGCCGGTCTTGGCGCCGATGGCCAGGGGCGAGCCGTCCGCGGCGTGCAGCGCGCCGCTGGCCCGGCGCGCCGTGCCGTTCTCGACCACGTTGATCAGGGCCGCACGGACGACGCTGGCGATTTCGGGTCTCAGGACCCGTTTGCCGGCCGCGGGGGAGGCCTTGACGACGGTGTCGTAGGGCGTGCCCGCGGCAAAGTGGAGCTGCTGGATGCGCTCGGTGGGCAGCCGAATGCCGTTGTTGACGATGATGCCCATCAGCTCCGCCAGGGCATCCGGGCGGTCGCCGGAGGTCCCGATCGCCGTGGCGTAGGACGGGACCAGATGGTCGAAGGGATAGCCGAGTCTCTGCCATTGCTTGTGGATCTTGGTGAAGGCTTCTTCTTCCAGCAGGATGCGGATCCGCTTGTTCTGGGCCGCCACACGGTTGGACTTGAACAGCCAGCTGTAGGACTCCTGGCGGACGTCCGCGCTTGCCTTGACGATGTCCTTCCACGAGGCGTCGGGGTGCGCGTAGAGGAAGCCGGCCAGCCACAGCTCCAAGGGATGGATGCGCGCAATATACGACCGGTCGGCAAGGCTCAGCCGATCGGGGGCATACATCGCATAGAGCTTGTGCATGGCGTCATCGTCCGGGACCTTGGGATCGGCCCAGCGGCCGATCAGACCGGCGAACTGCGGATAGTCCGCGTCCGGCAGGACGGTGCGAAACGATGCGGCAAGACGCGGCCGCGAATATTTGGCCCGGTCGGCCACCTGCGCGAGGATCGCTGGGCGGTCGAGGGTCTTATATTGCTTGTAGAAGCGTCCCAGGTACTGCCGCCCCTCCTGATCGGCGAATTGCTTCAGATAGACTTTCCGCATCGGCTGATCACTGTTGGCGATCAACCCGTCCGTGTCCGGGATATGGGCGATATGATAGTCGACGATGTCCCGCATGACCCGGATGAACACCAGGTTGACGCTTTGCTCGAGCGCCTTGACCACCGGAAGTTGGCCGCTGCTGAATTTGTGGTCGAAATTCTCGAAGGTGTGGCTGCCGCCGGCCGTGAAGAACCGTTCGTAGGGGCTGGACGAGTAGGTCCGCTCCATCGCCGCCTGCAGCAGGTTCGGCAGGCCCTGATCTCCATTCTTCAGCAGATACTGGGCAACCCAGCGGCTCAACGGATCGCCGGTTTCCTGCATCGCTTCCAGGGCCGCGGGGGCAAGGTTTCGGTCGCTGTCGTACAGGTCGGCGATGATGTCCAGATAGGTGATGAGGGTGCGGACCTTGGCGGTCGATCCGAGCTCCATCTTGGTGCCGACGTTGAGGTCGAGCGGCTGGTCCACGCTGTCGGTCTGGACCCGCAGCAGGTTTGCCCCATTGCCCCGCTCGAACAGCGTGAAGCTGTAGGCGACCTTCGTCGGCGGCGCGTTTTCCAGCAGGCGGGGCCCCACGAGGCCGAGGGCCTCGAGATTGTCAGGTTCGCCCAGACTGTGGAGCACCTCGGTGATCCGCGCCTGCGCCTGCGCGTCCAACGTCGTCTGCGCGGTCAGGTCCAGCCGGTCGAGGTCGTAGAGCGAGGGCGTCCCCAGCAAGCTCAGCAGCTCGACCCGCATAGCCGACACGGCCTTGGTCATGTTCGCAGGAGAGCCGGTCGTTTCGGGCGCAATCGCGGGGAACTGGAGGCGGGAGCGTACGGCCGCGTCGCGCAATCGCGCATCGATCACGCCGGATGCGGCCAGGAGCCTGAGATAGCTGTCGGTCAGCGCCTCCAGGTCCCGCCGCCCCTGATGCAGGTAATACGAAGGCCGGCGCTGGGCGACGATCAGGCTCAGCACCTGTTTCAGCGCCAGGCCCCTCTGGGCCAGATCGCCCTGGCTGGCGGCGGGCTCCGCGAGCAGCCGGTTGATCCGATCGAGGTCGGCCCCGTACCAGAGCTGCAGGCCGTCACCCAGTCCAATCACCTCGCCATGACCTGGGACCGCCGCGAGCGGCATCGAATTCAGCGCGTCGACGACGATCTGTTCGCGCACGGCGATCGTGTCGGGTCCGTTGCGGTAGGCCCTGAGACTCGCCGACACCATCTGGTGCAATTTTTCGCCGGGCGCCGTGGTCCGTCCGCCCGGCGAGTGCCGGGATTTTTCGATCTGGGTCGCCAGTGTGCTGCCGCCCGGCCGACCTCCCCCGCCGGCGTGGCCGGCGCCGAGCTTGAACACGGCCAGCGACAGCCGGTCCCAATTCACGGCGGGGTTGCGCTCGGGATGATCCAGATCGAGCAGCTCGCGGTCTTCGATGAACAGCAGTGAATGGGTGACGACCTTGGGGATGGCGGCGAAGGAGCCATAGGTCCCTTGCGGGTGAAGGGCGGCGTAATACGGCCGTCCGTCATCGGCGACCAAGGTCAGGCCGGCGGCGGCCTTTTCCGGATAGGGGGGAAACCCGCCTAGTTGCTGGAACGTCCGGAGCATGGGGGATTCGCGCGCCTGCCGCTCGACCGAATACCCTCGGGCCTGCAGGGAGCCGAGAAAGGCGGGAAGCCGGATATACCCTCGCCGCTGGTCGAAAGGACCGTGCTCCGGGAAATGGATCGTCTGGCTGGGACCATCCGCCAGGCTGAAGGTCATCGACTCGTTCCAGCGGGAAAAGACCTTCGACTGGAGCCAGGAACTCTGGGTCTCCCCGGCGATCAGCAGGCACAGCCCCAGGATGCTTGCGAACAGGACCGGCCGCCACCATCGGCGCCGCTTGGCCCCGCGATCGGCGAGCGGCCGACGTTTAAGATCCAGCCAGACGGTCATCTTCGGCCAGTCTTCCCCAGCCCTGAGACGGGTGACTCCGGGCGTCATCTGCGTAACTTTCCAGACGCGAATAAGATCATCCCGTTCGATCATTTAGTGCATGAATCTGCAGCTTTTTTTTCACGCGAGGCGCAGGGGCAACAGGTCTGGAATTCCACGCCCGGAGGCGGCCGGCCGCCGCCCGGACGGCGCCGCTTCACGGCCAGCGGTTGGCGGGCAAAAATCGAGGTGCGAGGTCGGTCGGAGACGGGTCGAGTGGCGCCCGCTATGATCCTGGGGGAGGGGGCTCCGGGGAGAAGCCGCTACCCCCGTCGGCAGTTCCTCAAGACGAAAAAGTGCTTCCTCAAGCGTAGAGGCCACGTAATGCCTGCGGCTGGGGAACCGCTCGTCCAATACAGTCGCCCACAGGTGAAAATTTGGATCCGACGTTACAATAAATCCGGGCCGAGAAGAGGCGCGCTGCGCCTTGGATGCTCAGCGTATAGTCGCTCCAGCCGGCCTAAGTCCGAGTAGGTGACCTCTCCTTCGAATTCACAACAGCGGGCGCCGGCTGGACGGACGGTGCGAGCCGCTGGGGCCTGCGACCAGACCGTGCTGGAGGCCGGCGAGGCGGTGACCATCGTCACCCCGACCGGCGGCTACGGCGGGCGGATCTCGTAGCGGGCCAGGGGGCTAGACGCCGGGCAGCTCCACGCCCTGGACCGCGCCGACCACGACGCCGTTCGCCACCATCGCGATGGCGGCTTCCAGGTCGGGCTGAACGAAGCGGTCCGCTTCCAAGGTCGGCACCTGCGAGCGCAACCGCTTGCGGACGGCCTCCAGCGGCGCGCTGGAGGCGAGGGGGGCGTGAAAGTCGCAACCCTGGGCGGCGGCCAGCAGTTCGATGGCCACCACCGCGCGGGCATTGGCCGCCATCCCCAGCAGCCGCCGTGCGCCATGGGCCGCCATCGACACATGGTCTTCCTGGTTGGCCGAGGTCGGGATCGAATCGACGCTGGCGGGATAGGCCCGCTGCTTGTTCTCCGACACCAGGGCGGCGGCGGTGACCTGGGGGACCATGAAGCCGGAGTTCAGCCCGGGCCTCGGCGCCAGAAACGCCGGCAAGCCGGACAGGGCCGGATCGACCAGCATGGCGATGCGCCTTTCCGACAGCGAGCCGATCTCGCAAACGGCCAGGGCGATCATGTCGGCGGCGAAGGCGACGGGCTCCGCGTGGAAGTTGCCGCCGGACAGGGCCTCGGCGACCGGCTCGCCGCCTTCGCCATCGGTGAAGATCAACGGGTTGTCGGTCACGCCGTTAGCCTCGTCCGTCAAGGTCTGGCCGGCTTGGCGCAGCACGTCGAGGGCGGCGCCCATCACCTGGGGCTGGCAGCGAAGGCAATAGGGATCCTGGACCCGCTCGTCGCCCTTGAGATGGGAGGCGCGAATGGCGGACCCTTCCATTAGCCGGCGCAGGGCGCGCGCCGTCGCGATCTGGCCCTCGTGCCGTCTGAGGCGGTGGATGCGGTCGTCGAAGGGCGTGTCCGATCCCCTGGCGGCCTCGGTGGCCAGGGCCCCCGTGACCAAGGCCGACCGGAACAGGAGCTCCGCTTCGAAAAGTCCCGCCAGGGCGTGGGCTGTGGAAAATTCGGTCCCGTTCAGGAGGGCCAGGCCCTCCTTGGGCGCCAGGACCAGGGGCTCGAGCTGGGCCTGCGCCAGGGCGTCGGCGGCCGCGATGGCCGCGCCGCCGACGAGGATCTTGCCGACTCCGATCATCGCCGCCGCCATATGGGCCAGGGGAGCCAGATCGCCCGACGCGCCGACGGACCCCTGACCCGGGATGACCGGAGTGAGGTCTCGATCCAGCATCGCCTGCAGCAGCGCCATCGTCTGCGGTCGGGCGCCCGAATGGCCCTGGCCGAGGCTGGCCAGCTTCAGCGCCATCATCAACCTGGCTACGGGAAGGGGCGTCGGTTCGCCGACGCCCGCGGCGTGGGACAGCACGATATTGCGCTGGAGCGCGGTGAGATCGTCGGGCGCGATGCGCACCTGGGCCAGCTTTCCGAACCCCGTATTGATGCCGTAGACCGGCTGGCCCCGCGCCAGGATCGCCTCGACAGCCGCGGCGCCTTTGGCGACGATCGCGCCGACGTCCGGCGGCAGTCGAAACGTCGCGCCGCGATAGATGGATCGCCAGGCGGCAAGGTCGATTTGGCCAGGATGCAGGATCAGGTCGGTCATGGGTCGCCGCCGGTTTCGGACCGCATCCCGACATTATAGCCACAGGGCGGCTCGGGTGCATGTCCCGACGCACCCGGACCAAGAAGAGCCGCCGGCGGCGTCGTAAATGGGGCGTGTTGCCCTAGACCCTTTTCATGCAGAAACTGAGCGTCTTCGTGCAGGACGAGATCGCGTTGCCGGACCATCTTCGCGGTCTAAATCTGCCCATAGCGGCGGAGTAATTGGGTTCGAGAAGGCCCTGGATCTGCGATCGATCGCCTAGTCGGCGCCAATAAAATTCAAATGGAGGATTTCGAATTATGAGAAAAATTCTGATCGGTCTGTCGGTGTCCGCTGCGGCCTTGGCGGCTCTCGCCACCCCCGCCCTCGCGCACCATTCCGCCGCCATGTTCGACCACGAGAAGAAGGTCACGCTGCAGGGCACGGTGAAGGAGTTCCAGTACACCAACCCGCACTCCTGGCTACAGGTGATGGTCACCGGCGCCGACGGCAAGACCACCGAATGGGGCTTCGAAGCCGAGGGGCCGAGCACCCTGCTGCGCGCAGGCATCAAGGCCAAGTCGTTCGTGCCCGGCGACAAGGTGACGATCGTCGCCAACCCGATGAAGGACGGTCGTCCCGCCGGCGCCCTGATCACCGCCACCAAGGCCGACGGCACTGTGTTCAGCCCCCGTCCGAGCGGCCCGCCCGCCGCCCCCAGGACGGGCGCCTGATCCAGGCCATTTGACCCCGCCTGACGCCGGGACTACGGCAGGTCGGGCGGGACGTTGGCGCGCGATCGGGAGAGAATATGCAGCCGTTCACCTATGCCGGGCTGCCGAGCAAGGTCATCTTCGGCTTCGGGACCCTGGACCAGGTGGCCGATCAGATCGTTGCGCACGGCTGCAGCCGCGCGCTGGTCCTGTCCACGCCCCAGCAGATCGAGGCCGCCCGGGCCCTCAGCCAACGGCTGGGCCCGCTCAGCGCGGGCGTGTTCGGCGAGGCGACGATGCACACGCCGGTCGAGGTGACCGCGCGCGCGCTGGACGCCGTGCGCGCGGCCCGCGCCGACTGCACGGTGGCGCTCGGCGGAGGCTCCACGACCGGTCTGGGCAAGGCCATCGCCCTGCGCACCGACCTGCTGCAGATCGTGGCGCCGACCACCTATGCCGGCTCGGAAGCCACGCCCATCCTCGGTGAAACCAAGGACGGGCTTAAGACCACCCAGCGCAGCGCGAAGATCCTGCCCGAAGTGATCATCTACGACGTCGACCTCACCCTGACCCTGCCGGTCGGCCTGACCGTCACCTCGGGCATGAACGCCATCGCCCACGCGGTGGAGGGGCTCTACACCCAGGACGCCAACCCCATCGTCTCGCTGATCGCCGAGGAAGGCATCCGGGCCCTGGGCAAGGCGCTTCCGGAGATCGCCCAGAACCCGCAGGACCGCGAGGCGCGCTCGGACGCCCTGTACGGCGCCTGGGCCTGCGGCGTGGTGCTGGGCTCGGTGGGCATGGCGCTGCATCACAAGCTCTGCCACACGCTGGGCGGGACCTTCGACCTGCCGCACGCCGAAACCCACACGGTGGTCCTGCCGCATGCGGCGGCCTACAACGCCGCCGCCGCCCCCGAGGCGATGGCCAGGGCGGCCAGGGCCCTGGGCGTGACGGACACCCCGCGCGGACTGTTCGACCTCGCCCGGTCGCTGGGCGCGCCGACGTCGCTGCAGGCGCTGGGCATGCGCGAGGCCGACCTGGACCGCGCCGCCGACATCGCGGTGTCCAACCCCTACTGGAATCCCCGGCCGATCGAGCGGGGCGCGATCCGGGCCCTGTTGGACGACGCCTTTTTCGGCCGCCGACCCGCGGCCAGCACTCCATCCATAGAGGTCGTCCATGCGTGACGTCGACGAGCACACCATCACCGACGAGGTGATCGACCGGTTCAAGGACACGCCCGATCCGAGGCTGAAGCAGATCGTGGAGAGCCTGGTGCATCATCTGCACGACTTCGTGCGCGACGTGGAGCCCAGCTTCGACGAGTGGATGGGCGCGATCCAGTTCCTGACCCGCACCGGCCAGATCTGCTCGGACAGCCGCCAGGAATTCATCCTGCTGTCCGACACCCTGGGCGTGTCGATGCTGGTGGACGCCATCAACCACCGGATGCCCGAAGGCGCCACGGAGACCACGGTCCTGGGTCCCTTCTACGTCGAGGATCCGCCCGTGTTCGCGAACGGCGCGGACATCTCGGCCGGCCAGCCCGGCGAGCCGCTCTATGTCGATGCCCAGTTCACCTCGCCCGAGGGCGCGCCCCTGGCCGGGGCGACCGTGGACGTCTGGCAGTCCGACAGCGAGGGCTACTACGACGTGCAGCGCAGCGACCTGGAGGGCGCCGCTCTGCGCGGCCGGCTGTTCGCGGACGAGGAGGGGCGGGTGCGTTTCTGGTCGATCGCGCCGACCGCCTATCCCATCCCCTACGACGGGCCGGTGGGCGACATGCTGACCGCCACCAAGCGCCACCCCTGGCGACCGGCGCACCTGCATTTCATGGTGGCCGCGCCAGGCTACGAGACCCTGGTCACCCACATCTTCGTCGCCGGCGACCGCTATCTGGAAAGCGACGCCGTGTTCGGGGTGAAGTCCGGACTGATCGACCCCTTCCCCCCGCAGGCGCCCGGCGTGGCGCCGGACGGGCGGCGGATGGACCGGCGTTGGCGACGGCTCGACTACCGCTTCGGCCTCAAGCGCGCCCCGGCCGCCGCCGCCGCACCGGCTGCGCAACGGTGAACTGGTATTTTATTCAAAAATCCCTACTATTCTGCTCAACGCGCCCAGCCCAATACGGGCGCGATAAGAACCAAGGCATAGGGAAAGAAGGCGCATGGAGATCGCATGAGCTCCGGCCTTATCGACGGCTTCAGCGTCCAGGAGACGCACGGCATATTGTGGCGCCCAGAGAACCAAGTTCGCGTGGCGAGCGATGGACTGGGATGGAGTTCGCTTTATGCTTCGACCCAGCGCGAGGCGCCGTACGAAGCTGAATTCGCGGCGGTCGACGACCATCTGATCATTCTGCATCTGGACGGACCGGTGGGTGTCGCGCGCGCCCTCGGCAAGTCGCAGTCGCGACGCGTGATCGCGCCCGGGGGGCTGTTCATGCTGCCCGGCGGGGTGGACTTCGGCGTGCGCCTGGAAGGCTATCTGGACAGCCTGCACCTGTATCTGCGCCAGCAGGTGATCGACGAGGTGGCCGACGACTGCGGCATGAGGGCCCACGGCGACGTCGAGTTGCTGCCCCGGCTGGGCGTGCAGGATCCGCTGATCGAACAGCTCGCCCTGAGCGTGCGCGATGTGCTGATGCATCACGACCCGTCCTCCCAGATGTATGTGGACTACCTGGCCCGGCTGCTGGCCGCCCACCTGTTGCGCAAGCATTCCTCGCTGGCGGACACGGTCATCGCGCCCCTCGGCGGGCTCAGCCGCGCCCAGGTGGAGCGGGCCATCGACTATATGGAGAGCAATCTCTGCGAGCCCTTGACCTTGGCGGATGTCGCCAACGCCTCGGGTCTCAGCCCCAGCCATTTCGCCCGCCGGTTCAAGTCCGCCACGGGCGCGCCGCCGCACCAGTATCTGATCTCGATGCGGGTGGAGCGCGCCAAGCGGCTGCTGCTGCAGCGCGAACCCATCGCCGAAATCGCGCTGGAGTGCGGCTTCAGCCACCAGGAACATCTGACCCGGGTATTCCGCCGGCTGACCGGCGTGACGCCGGCCAGTTTCCGGCGCGCCGCCCAATCCTGACGAACGGCGCCTGGGCGCGCCGCGTTAGGCCATGTCCTTGCAGCTTTCATGCAGAAAGAAACGCGGTTCGTGCAGGACGCTTGGCGCCCGTAAGCTCAGTTTTCCCGTGGTGAGAAGCCTTCGCGCTCTGACGTTCGGCGCTGGGCGCCGGCGGCAGTTCGAGCCGGAGGCGCGACAGGCGAGAAGGTAGAGTCGGGACATGACCAACTATCAGACCAGGTTTGGTTCCTTGCAGGACTTCGACAAGGGGCGTGTCGAGATCGTCGACGACGATCCCAAGAACTATGTCTTCTCAAATGTCTTCGACGTCGCCTCCAGCTCGGCGCCCTATGAGCGCGTCGCGGTGGCCAAGAACTTCGAATACGTGATCGAAGCCGCCAGGGCGGAAGGGACGTCCGGCTGGTACGCCGCCGACCACGACGAATTCGTGCTGTGCATGGACGGCGAGATCGAAGTCCACCTGGTCAAGCTGGACAAGGCGGCGGTGGAGCCCGGAACCCAGGGCGCGACGCCGCTGGCCGACATGCCGCAAGGCCGCAAGATGGGGCGCCTGGTGCTGCGGCGCGGGCATATGGGGCTGCTTCCCCGCGGCGCCGCCTACCGCTTCCACGCCAACCAGCCGGGCGCCATGATGATCCAGACCATCGAAGGCCTCGTCACTGTCCAGAAGTGGGCGGAGATATGCCAGACCGCCGCCTGAATTCGCCGCGCCCCGTCTCCTTCAGCCCGTTCCAGTCAAGGAAATCCGTCATGGCCATGCTCGAGTCCGCCGGCAACGCCTCACCCAGCTCCGAGAACCTCGCGCGCCACACCAAGGTTCTGCCCGCCGACAACGTCAACGGCTACCGCTCGTTCGAGGCCGGCAGCTTCCAGTTCAAGCGCGACGAATATTTCGCGCGCATCACCTGGCCGGGCGGCAGTCACGTGATCCCGGTCGACTACTTCCTGCGCGCGCTGATGCGCGACATCGCCTGGGGCTTCTTCTACGGCACGGTCAATTTCGACGGGGTGTTCGGCACCACCAACCACTACGGCGAAGTGACCATGTTCGCCGGCCTATATAACGACGCCTTCCGGGCCGCCGGCCGCGACTTCTCCGAGCGCTTCCCGTCGGACGTGCTGATGCCGCTGTTCAAGACGATGATCGGCGACTGGACCAACGAGGGCTACGACCCCTTCGCCGCGCCGATGGAGACGGGTGGTCCATGGGGCCGCAAGCACGGCGCCAACGACGAGGCGGTGGAGCGGGCGCGGGTCACGGCCACGCGCATGGTGGGCCTGCCGGGCGATACGCCCGTGCGCACCGATGCCAACGGCTTCCCCGTCAACCGCATGTTCGCCGACGTGCCCCAGGACGCTCCGGTGATCGAGGTCGAGCCCGGCTTCGAGAACGAGGTCAGCGCCTTCAACCTGTTCGCCTATCTGTCGCGCTCGGACGTGACCTGGAACCCGTCGGTCTGCTCGGTGGTGGGCGACAGCCTGTTCTGTCCGACGTCGGAGGAATTCATCCTGCCCGTCGATCACGGCAACGACCGCTGCGAGTGGTTCGTGGTGCTGACCGACGAGATCGTCTGGGACGTGAAGGACAAGGCCTCCGGCAAGAACCGGGCGCGCGTCATCATGAAGGCGGGGGACGTCTCCTGCATGCCCGCCGACATCCGCCACACCGGCTATGCCGACAAGCGCGCGATGCTGCTGGTCTGGGAAAACGCCTCGAGCAAGATCCCGGAGATGATCCAGAAGGGCGAGGCGCCGGTCGTTTCGGTCCAGTTCTAGTTACATGGCCAAGCTTGAACCGGTCTCGGCTTCGGCCATCCAGACCAAACTTCTGATCGGCGGACAGTGGGTCGACGGCCTGGCCGGCGCAACCATCGACGTGATCAATCCCTACGACGGCTCCACGATCGTCTCGGTCGCCGAGGCGCGCGAAGAGGACGTCGAGCGGGCGGTGCTGGCGGCCAAGGCGGCGGCCCCGGCCTGGGGGCGAATGGCGGCGCACGATCGCGGGCGGCTGCTGCTGAAGCTGGCCGACCGCATCGAGGCGGACGCCGACCACCTGGTGCGCCTGGAGGCGATGAACACGGGCCACCCCGTGCGCGACTGCATGAACCTGGACCTGCCCCGCACGGTCCTCTGCTACCGCTATTTCGGCGGCATGGCCGACAAGCTGGAAGGCTCGGTCATCCCGGTCGACGCGGGCTTCCTCAACTATGTCGAGCGCGAACCGATCGGGGTCGTCGGGCAGATCGTGCCGTGGAACTTCCCGCTGATGTTCACCAGCTGGAAGCTGGGCCCGGCGCTGGCGGCCGGCAATACCGTGGTGCTCAAACCGTCGGAGATCACGCCGCTGTCCGCCCTGCGCATCGGCGAACTGATCACCGAGGTCGGTTTCCCGCCCGGCGTGGTCAACATCCTGACGGGCTACGGTCATACGGTGGGGCAGCGCATCGCCGAGCACCGAGACATCGGCAAGGTGTCCTTCACCGGCTCCACCAACGTCGGTCGCAAGATCGTGCAGGCTTCGGCGGGCAACCTGAAGAAGGTGCAGCTGGAGCTGGGCGGCAAGGGCCCCAACATCATCTTCGAGGACGCCAACATCCCGGCGGCCGTAGGCGGATCGGCCTTCGCCATCTTCCACAACCAGGGCCAGGCCTGCATCGCCGGCTCGCGCCTGATCATCCATGAGAGCGTCAAGGACGAGTTCCTGCAGCGCTTCATCGGTCTGGCCCGCTCGATCAGGATGGGCGATCCGCTCGACACCGAAACCGAGATGGGGCCGCTGACCTCCAAGGTGCACCACGAGCGCGTGCTGAACTTCATCGAGGTGGCCAAGCAGCAGGGCAGCGAAATCCTGGCCGGGGGCCGCGTGCCCGAGGGCGGCGCGCTGGCGGGGGGCTATTTCATCGAGCCGACCATCGTCACCGCCGAGCCGGGCGACCGGGTCTCCAACGAAGAGGTGTTCGGCCCGTTCGTCTCCGTGACGACCTTCAGGACAGACGAGGAAGCCCTGGCCCTGGCCAACGGCGTCTCCTACGGACTGGGGGCGGGCCTTTGGACCAGCAACATCCAGCGCGCCCACCGCTTCGCAAAGGCCATCCACGCCGGCATGGTGTGGATCAACTGCTACAAGCGCGTGCACCCCGGCTCGCCGTTCGGCGGGGTAGGGGAGTCCGGCTACGGTCGGGAAATGGGCTTCGAGGCGATGCGGGAATACACCCAGCCCAAATCCGTCTGGGTCAATGTGGACGCGGAGATCCCGCCCTTCTACCGGCGGTAAGACCATAACAAAGGCTGCCGGGATCGCCGGGAGCGCAAATAGGGACGGTGAAAATGTCGGACAGCTCCAAGTCGTGGGATACCGGCTACGAGTGGAAGGCGGTCACGCTGTTGACCCTCGGCTTTGGCCTGGTGGGTCTGGACCGGTGGGTGATCGCCGACCTGGCGGGGGCCAAGGCCTCGACCATGGTTCCCGACCTGCACCTGGCCAACCCGCCGGCCGACATCGGCAATCTGATTGCCGCCCTCGGCATCGCCTGGGGCGTGTCGTCCCTGTTCATGGGCAGCCTTTCCGACCGCTTCGGCCGCAAGAAGGTACTGGTGCCGGCGCTGATCGTCTTCTCCCTGCTGTCCGGGTTTTCCGGCATGACCGGCAGCCTGATGGCCATGTTCATGATGCGGGCGCTGATGGGCGTGTCCGAAGGCGCCTTCTGCCCGACCAGCTTCGCCACTGTCGCCGAGGCGTCCAAGCCCTCCCGGCGCGGGTTCAACCTGGGCCTGCAGCAGAGCGCCTTCGCCCTGTTCGGCCTGGGCTTCGGGCCGATTATCGCCACCCAACTGCTGCAGGTGATGAGCTGGCGCTGGGTGTTCGGCATCGTCGGCATTCCGGGCCTGATCGTCGCCGTGCTGGTCGCCCTGACCATCCGCGAACCGGCGACCATCACCTCCAAGATGACCGCCGCGCAGCGGGCTGCGACGCCGAAATTCAGCGTCAAGGGGATGTTCGCCCATCGCAACGTGCTGCTGAGCATGATCGCCCTGCTGTGCGCCATGTGCGGCATCTTCGTGATCAGCGCCTTCAGCCCGGCCTACCTGACCGGCTACCTCAAGCTGTCCGACCAGCAGATGGGCTTTGTCGCCTCGGCCATCGGCTTTGGCGGCTTCGCCGGGCAATGGGGAATTCCGGCCGCGTCCGACTTCTTCGGCCGCCGGCTGATGGCCGTGCTCGGCTTCCTCGTCGGCGCCGTCTTCCTGGTGCTGTTCATGCGCACCGACGGCTCCAACCTGCCGCTGCTGTTCATCCTGCTGTTCATCAGCGCCGGCTTCGCCTTCGGTCTGCTGAGCCTGATCACCGGCCCCATCGCCGCCGAAGCCGCGCCG
>JAQGII010000370.1 GCA_028291305.1 Caulobacteraceae bacterium | reverse complement strand
GCGAGGAAATTCCCCGCACATGCCGCCACGCTCACATTGTTCTGAATGTTCTTCCAGTCGATGTGGAATGCGCTGGCGTCGATGCGGGCGCGGCCGCCGAAGAAGCTGCTCTTGGATCCGGCTTCGTAGCTCCAGAGCGAGTCCGGAGCATAAGTGGTGGTGTCGCCATAGCCCGCAAGAGCCGCCTGGCAGGCCGGTTGCGCCTGCAGAGCCAAAGGCGTATTGGCGCCGCCGGAGCGATAACCCTTGGCGATTGTCACGTAGAGCAACTGGTCGCGCCAGGGCTTATAATTCAAGGACAACCGCGGCGTGAGCGGCGAAGACGACGTCGTGCCGCGGTTGTTGGCGAGCCCGACCAGCGGACCGGCGCCCTGGTATCCGAAGGTTTGGTCGAGACGTGTCACGCGAACACCGGCGTCAATCGACAGCTTGTCGGTGATGGCGAAATCGGCGTCAACGAACCCTGCAAGCTCCTTGTCTACGAAATTCTGCGCCTGATACAGCGAGTACACGCCCTGATAGAGCGGCGTCCCGTAATGGGCCGCAACGGACGTGCCGTACTTCTGGAGAACGAAGTCGGTGAACGGCGGGGAATAGATCTGTTGCGCGCCAACCACGCTGGAGCGACGATAAAACACGCCTGCCGTCCACTTCAGCCTCGCACTCGGGTCAGAGGTCGCGAGACGGAACTCCTGCGAGAAGTTCTGCTGCTTGGAGTTCAACTGCAGCTGCTGAGCCTGGGAGGCGGAGGTCGGAGGCGGCCCGCCCACCAGCGCCGGCACGAAGGCCGTATAGTCAGCCGTGCTGTAGCTGGTGCGATCGAGATAGGAGGTGATCGAAGTGAACGACAGCTTGTGGCCGACGTCCGCCTGCACCTTCAGCGACGGCAGGAGGAACTTATCGCGTGACGGCGCCAGCATGAGGTTCGTCGCGACATAGCTTTGGTCGCTTGGATTGGACGCCTGCGGATTGATGTAGGATCGGTTATTCGTGCTGACGTCCTGATAGTAGAGCGACGGCGTGATGGTGATCGTGCTGGTCGGCGCGAAGGCGAACGCCAGACGCCCGGCGTAGGAATCGGAGAAGTTGGAATTCTTCTCATTCGCCCCGCCCGGAATGGCGCTGTAGTTGTTCACGTAGCCGCCGTCCCGCCGGTACCATCCGCTGGCGCGGAAACCGAGCTTGTCCTGGATGATCGGACCGCCCTCGGCGATCCCGGCCTCATACGACAGGCCGCCGCCGACCGTGTCGGCAAGCTCCGCCCTGCCGTAGCCGCTGAACGACGTGAGGCTGGGCTCCGGCGTAATGAAGCGGACGGCGCCGCCCATGGCGCTGCCGCCGAACAGGGTTCCCTGCGGCCCGCGAAGGACCTCGACGCGCTGGACGTCGAAGATTTCAGGCGTGGGCGCGCTGGTCGTGCCGAAGCCCTTGTTGAACAGCAGCGGCGTGTCGTCGATGTAGATCGCCGTCGTGGGCGGCCCGCGCAGGGGGTCGGCCGCCACGCCGCGAATGGTGATGTTGTTGCTGACGCCGGTCGATTGGAATGTCAGGCCCGGGGTCATCGCCGACAGGCTCGCGACGTCGCGCACGCCGCGTCGATCGAGGGCCTGTTCGTCGTAGGCGCTGATGCTGATCGGCACGTCGAGCAGACGCTCCTGGCGCCGCGTCGCCGTCACGACAATTTCCTGAATCTGGGCGGCGGGTTCGTTCCCAGCCGGAGCCGCCGACTGCGCGTGCGCGTCGACCCCCAAAAGCGCCAAAGCAGCGACCGAACACCAGAGCGTTGGCCTGTGCGCGAGATGCACCCTCATGATTTCCCCTTCTCCCATTCCTCGGGACAGACATCCCGTATGACGGTTTTTTAAATTTCACCAGGAGGGATTAAACGTCAATTCAATTCCATTTAGTGGGACGCCTTTGTCCGCACAATTTTTAGGCAGGCCTGCACCAATCGAGGCTTCGCCCCGGCAGGCGTGCGCCGCGCGGGGCTAGAAGGTCGTGTGCACGAGCTCAACGATCCTCAGCCCGTCATCCACGATCGGGATGACGCGCCATTTGTCGAAGGCCGTGCAGGGGTGGGATATCCCGAAGGTCACCAGGTCGCCGACCTCGAGCTTGGTCGCGCACCGCAGAAACCCGTGCTGGTCGTTTAGGCGCACGAGTTCGATGCCTGCGACATTCCGAGGCGCGCCGCCGCCGCCCGGAACGATCGTGAGCACTTTCGGCAAGCCAGCATCGAACGGCACGTCGCGTTTTCCGATGTCGCAGATCGCAAGTCCCGGCTCGGGGCAGGACAGTACGGTGCTGACGACCTCGATCGCCGGCCGGAACGCATGCCCAGGTTCGCGGAGCGGGCTGAGCGCCGCGTAGACGCCATGGTCGTGAGTGACATAGCAGCCGCTGCGCAGGACGACCCGCACGGCGCGGCCGTCGATCGGTCGCGCCAGCTCATCGGCCACGAGGTCGAAATAGGCGCTCCCGCCGGCCGTGAGGATGATCTCACCCTCCGGCGTCAACAGGCCGGATCGGAGCAACTCGCCGGTCAGATCGCGCAGGCGGATGAGGAACTGTCGAACGTCCCGCTCGGCGGCGGCGTCGCGCTCCACCCCGCCGAGGATTCCCTCGAACCCGCCGACACCAACGAGTTTCAGGCCCGGCGTCTCCGCCACCTTGCGAGCGACGCGCAGCCCCTCTTCCGCGGTGCGCACGCCGGCGCGCCCGTCCGGGATCCCGACCTCGAGGAGCACCGGCAAAATTCCACGGTCGATGCCAGCCGCGAGGCGCTCAACCCCCTCCACGGAATCGACATAGCAATAGGTTGTGGGTCCCGAAGCCCCCAAGGTCGTGTTCAGCCAGGCGATCGCGGCCGGGTCGACCACCTCATTGGCGATGAGGATCCGGGATCCGGCGTCCGCGCCAAGCGCGATGGCCTGGGACACGCTCGCCACCGTGATCCCCCACGCGCCCGCGTCGAGCTGTCGCCGAATGATCTCGGGGCACATGGTGGTCTTGGCGTGGGGCGCCAAGGACACGCCGTGCTCG
>JAQGII010000355.1 GCA_028291305.1 Caulobacteraceae bacterium | reverse complement strand
CCCCGCTCGGCCAGCGCGGTCTGGATCAGTGTTCGGACATCGCGATCGTCCTCGACGAGCAGGACTATGGGCATCAGGACCTCTGCAACTTGGCTACCCGAGTTCCCAGGTCCCGGAAATAGCCCTTGTGGCCAGATGATCAGCCATGGCCGGCGATCAGGGCGCCAGGGAGGCGGCCCGGCGGCCAAGGCATGTCGATGCGGGAAGTGTCCTGGTGGAGCCGAGCGGAATCGAACCGCTGACCTCCTCATTGCGAACGAGGCGCTCTACCAACTGAGCTACGGCCCCAGGAGGCGCGCAGATAAGGTCTGGGCCTGAGGCGTGTCAAGGCGCGGCGTGAGCGAGGGGCCATCGCCTTTTGCGGCAAAGCTCGGTATCCATTCGCCTTGCCGCGCGCTTAGACGATTGCGACGCGTGGACCAGACATCGGGGCGGCAATGGCCAGTTTCATCAAATTCATCATCGACGCCCTGCTGACGCTGGTCATCTGGGCCATGGTGATCAACGCCATCCTCAGCTGGCTGATCGCCTTCGACGTGGTCAACATGCGCAACCGCGCCATCTACCAGATCGCCCACTTCCTCGAGGCGGTGACGCGGCCGATCCTGCGGCCGGTGCAGAAGATCATCCCGCCGTTCGGCGGCGTGGACATCTCGCCGATCATCGTGATCATCGTGCTGGTGGGCATCCAGCGCTTCATCCTGCCGCTGATCTTCGCGCCCCTGCAGAACATCCTGGGCTGAGCCTGGCCCGCCTGGCCGTCCGCCTGACGCCGCGCGGCGGCCGCGATGCGGTCGACGGCTGGGCGCAGGACGCCGACGGCCGGCCCCTGCTCAAGGTCAGGGTGTCCAGCCCGCCGGTGGACGGGGAGGCCAACGCGGCCCTGGTCAGGCTGATCGCCAGGACCCTGGCCGTGCGGCGCGGTGCGCATCGCCTCGGGGGACACGGCGCGGGTCAAGGTCCTTGAGATCGACGGGATCGACCAGGAACAGCTGATGGCGCGGCTCGCCCCCGGGTCTCAGTAGGGCCGTTCGCGCTGCCAGCGCGCGGCGGTGCGGATGATGGTCTCCAGGTCCGAATGGACCGGCGCCCAGCCGAACGCCGCCTTCAGCCGCGAGGCGTCGGCCACCAGGGACGGCGGATCGCCGGCCCGGCGCGGCCCCACCGCATAGGGGACCTTGACCCCCAGGACGGCCTCGGCGGCGGCGATGATCTGCATCACCGTGGCGCCCTCGCCGGTGCCGACGTTGAACACGCCGCTGTCGCCGCCGGCCAGCAGGCGCCGGATGGCCAGCACATGGGCCTCGGCCAGGTCCGCCACATGGATATAGTCGCGGATCGGCGTGCCGTCGGGGGTGTCGTAGTCCTGGCCGAACACCGTCAGGCCGGGCCCCTGGCCGTAGGCGGCCTGGCACAGCAGCGGGATCAGGTGGGTTTCCGGCCGGTGGCTCTCGCCGACCTCGCCGTCGAGGTCCGCGCCGGCGGCGTTGAAGTAGCGCAGGGCGGTCCAGCGGAACGGGTGGGCGTCGCCCAGCCAGCGCAGCGCGCCCTCGAAGGCCAGCTTGGAGGCGCCGTAGGGGTTGATCGGGACGGTCGGATGGCTCTCGGGGATCGGCGAGGCCGACGGCGTGCCATAGGCGGCGGCGGTGGAGGAGAAGACGAAGGCCTCGACCCCCGCCTCGATCAGCGCCGAGGCGAAGGCGTTCGCGGCGCCGACGTTGTTGTCATAGTATTTGGCCGGGTCGCGCACGCTCTCGCCCACCAGGCTGTAGGCGGCGAAGTGCAGGGCGCCCTGGATCGCGTAGCGGTCGACGGTTTGGCGCACCAGTTCCCGGTCGCGCAGGTCGCCCTCGACGAAGGGGCCGAACCTGACCGCCTCGGCATAGCCGGTCGACAGGTTGTCCAGGGTCACCGGCAGGAAGCCGGCCGCCTTCAGGGCCTTGCAGGTCTGCGAGCCGATATAGCCGGCGCCGCCGGCCACCAGGATCGCGGGAGCATCGTTCATTCAGGAAAATCCGTTGCTGCGGTTCGCGCCAATAGCACGTCCGTACAGCAACGCTGTAGAGCGCCCCGGCGATCCCCGCCTGCCGTGCGCCTAGAGGTCCTCGACGGCGCGGCGGGGCTTCAGCGCCCAGTGCGCGCCGACGACCGCGCCCTTGACCACCGGCAGGAACAGCATGGTGAGCGCCAGCAGGGCGGGCAGGGTCGTGCCCAGCACCAGCCAGGTCGGCGACCGCCAGATGAAGGGGAAGAACAGCAGCGGCGCCACCACCAGGTGGCCGACGATCAGGATGGTGAAATAGGGCGGCGCGTCGTCGGCCGGATAGAGGCTGTTCTCGTTGCCGCACACGGGGCAGTCCTGGACCTTGAGGTACTTGCGGTAGAGCTTGCCCTCGCCGCAGTTGGGGCAGCGCATCTTCATGCCCCGCTTCATGCCGAGCGCCATCGAGCGCTTGATCGGATCGGTATGGGTCAGGGTCGGCGTCATGATGCGTTGCATATGGGTTGCGGTAAGCGCCCGTCAACCGACGCGGGCCCAGGATGGGTCCATGCCAATTCGCCGCACCCTCGCCATCCTGCTCGCCGTCTGCCTGGTTCCCGCGGCCGCCCTGGCCGACGAGAAGAAGAAGGACAAGGGCACCTACGTCACCATCGACACCCTGACCGCGATGGTCACGGCCGCCAACGGCCGCCACGGGGTGATGACCGTGCAGTCGGGGGTCGACGTCCCGGACCCCGTCCTGCGCGCCCTGGCCGAGCAGGACACGCCGCGCCTGCGCGCCGCCTATGTCGAGGTGCTGCAGGCCTATGCCGGCGGCGTCCCGCCCGGCGCCCCGCCCGACCCCGACTATGTGGCGCGTCGCCTGCAGCAGGCCACCGACCGGGTGCTGGGCAAAAGCGGCGGCCGCCTGCTGATCGGCGGGATCATGATCAACTGAGGCCGGACCGGCGGTCAGCCCGCCCCCAGCGCCTGCGCCGCCGCATCGATCGCCTTGGCCAGGGCGACGTCGCGTTCGGTGACGCCGTCCGCCTCGTGGGTGGTCAGCAGGATGTCCACGCGGCGGTAGACGTTGGACCATTCGGGATGGTGGTCCATCTTTTCGGCGACCAGGGCGATCCGGGCCATGAAGCCGAAGGCGACGGCGAAGTCGGCGAAGGCCAGCCGGCGGACGATGGCGTCGCGGCCCTCGGCGGCGGCCCACAGCGGCAGGCCCCGGAGGGCGGCCTGCGCCCCGATCCGGACAGGCTTGGCCATATGCGTTCGGCGCCTTTCTCCCCATATGCAGGGCCCGCGCCCGCCAGACCCTTGGGACCCGGCGGGAAATGTTGCTAAAGCCAGAGTCTACAACAGGCGGCAGGGGTTGTCCGGATGTGCGGCATTATCGGTATCGTGGGGACTTCGCCGGCCACGCCGCGCCTGATCGAGAGCCTGAAGCGGCTGGAATACCGCGGCTATGACTCCGCCGGCGTCGCCGCCTTCGACGAAGGCCGGCTGCAGCGCCGCCGCGCCCAGGGCAAGCTGGCCAACCTGGAGGCGGTGCTCGCCGCCGAGCCCCTGGGCGGCCAGGTCGGCATCGGCCACACCCGCTGGGCCACCCACGGCGCGCCGGTCGAGCGCAACGCCCACCCCCACATCGCCGGCCGCGTCGCCGTGGTGCACAACGGCATCATCGAGAACTTCGCCGAACTGAAGGCGGAGCTGCAGGCCAAGG
>JAQGII010000245.1 GCA_028291305.1 Caulobacteraceae bacterium | reverse complement strand
CCGCGAGGGCGGCGGCGCAAAGCGTCTTCATGGGTGGTCTCCACACAAGGTTGTCGCCCCGGCCCCTGTGGGCTCCGGGTGCGGGTTGGAAGGCCGGCCGGGCCTTCCGAGCGAAAGGTTTCGGCTGTGGAGGGTCAGACTAGGTCAGGCATAGGCAGGCGACGACGGCCCGGCTTCGCCCAGCAGCTTCAAATAAAATCGTAAAGCCGATTGGCCGCTGGAGCCCCCCTAATGGCGTCATGAACCTGTCGCAGAGGACCTCCGACCCGGCGCCGTCCCATGCTCGGCCCCTGCCCGTCATCGACATCGCCGGGCTGGAGTCGCCGCAACTGTCCGACCGGCTGGCGGTCGGCCGCGACATCCGCGCGGCCTGCCGGGACCGCGGCTTCTTCTACATCGTCGGCCACGGCGTCGCCGGCGAGCGCCCCAGATACCCTGCGACCACGGTGGAAGCCCATCTCAGGGAGCGTTATCGCCAGACCTACGGGGGCTAGCGCGCGGCAAGGGTCCGGAGCGGACTGACCGCAAGATTGGCCGTTTCGTCCAAATATTCATCATGGATTGCTTGCGTGTTCAGCAGTGGAAACGCGGACGGCGTCGCGGTTCTCTTGGTGAGCGAGGAATCGTCGCGCAAGCGGTCAGGTCCGCGACCAAGAACTCATCGGAATTTGTGGTTATCCCGGCGGCCTCGATTGTCGATCGGACGTGTTGCAGTGCGGCACTTTCAAACAATATCATCAACTCAGGACGCGGGAATTCCCCTCTAATGACCAGGAAGTCGAGCGACGTCGGTTCAACGTCGTGGCTGAAGAAGAGGGGATCTTCACGATGAATGTAACTCGCTCCCGCGCCTTGTTGCTGGGCTTTACCGCGCTGGCCGGGTCGCTGGCCCTGGCCGCGCCGGCCTTCGCCGTCGAAGCCGTCGCCGCCGCGACGGACACCGCGACCGCCGCCGACACCGCCGGCCCCAAGGTCGAAGAGGTGGTCGTCACCGGCGCCCTGCGCACCCAGCGCCTGCAGGACGCGCCGATGGCCGTCACCGCGGTCACCGCCCAGGAATTCCAGAACAGCGGGTTCAAGGAGCCGCGCGAACTGCAGTTCCTCTCCCCCAGCATCCAGGTGTCGATCCAGGGCGCCAACGCCATCTACATCCGCGGGTCGGGCACCAACAGCCAGAACGGCGGCACCGAGCAGTCGGTCGGCATGGTCATCGACGGCGTACTGATGGGCTTCGTCGACGACATCGGCGGCGACATCTCCGACCTCGACCACGTCGAAGTCTATCGCGGGCCGCAGGGCACCCAGTTCGCCAAGAACGCCTCGGCCGGCGTGGTCTCGATGATGACCAAGAAGCCGATGATCGGCTCCTTCGGCGTCACCGCCCACGGCAGCTACGGCGAGCACAACGACACCGCCGACGACGTCACCGTCAATGTGCCGATCAGCGACAGCATGGCGGCGCGCTTCACCGCCGGCTTCCAGCACCGCGACGGGGTGTTCGAGAACGTGGTGCGCCACGAGAACCAGGGCGGCCGCGAACAGAAGGGCCTGCGCGGCAAGTTCCTGTGGCAGCCCCGGGACCGCGTGTCCTTCCTGCTCAGCGCCGACGCCCGCCTGACCTACGACAAGCCGAACTTCCCGCAGGCGTGGGGCCAGTGCGGTCCGGCGACGACCACCCCCTTCATCAACTACACCGGGACCAAGGTCCTGCCGGGCTGCAACGGCGCCCTGGCCGCCGGGATCGTCCCTTCGGCGACCAACTCCAAGATCGTCGAACAGGACGACGCCTACCGCCACACCGAAGCCGGCGGGGTGTCGCTGGTGTCGGAGCTGCCGCTGGGCGACTTCACCCTGACCTCGATCACCGCCTACCGCTTCATGTCGCGCCAGTTCTTCGGCCCGTCCGGCTCGGGGATCGTCACCAACAGCTTCCTGGCCAACCGCTACAACGGCGGCCAGGCCTCCGAGGAGCTGCGCATCTCCTCGCCGATCGGTCACAAGCTGACCTACGTCGGCGGCATCTTCCTCTACGACCGCGACACGGTGACCAAGTCCTGCTCCTGCGGCCCGGCCTACCAGCAGGCCAAGCTGGAGTACCCCAACACCCCCTACGGCGCGAACGTGTGGGTGTCGGCGCAGGGCGGCCAGACCAAGAACCACAACGTCAACAAGAGCTACGCCGCCTATACCGACGGCACCTACCACTTCACCGACAAGCTGCAGCTGAACGCCGGCTTCCGCGTCACCTACGACGACATCTCGGCGGGCATCACCACGGTGCCGGTGGCCGGCGTCTATCCGTCGATCACCACGCCGAACCTGGCGGTCAATCCGGTGTTCACGGTGCTGCCGTACCGCTTCCTGGCGACCAACCACACCGGCTACACCTACCGGGTCGGCCCGCAGTACTTCATCACGCCGGACATCCAGGTCTACGGCACCTACGCCCACGGCTACAAAGGCCCGCTGATCGACACCAGCATCAACGTGCTGGACGCGATCAAGCCCGAAGAGGTCGACATGTTCGAGGGCGGCCTGAAGTCGGCCTGGTTCGACCACAGGCTGACGGCCAACGTCACGCTGTTCCACCAGCAGTTCAAGAACTACCAGGTCACCGTGCTGAACCAGCAGATCGTGCCCAACGTGTTCCAGCTGGGCAACGCCGGCGGCATGCTCAGCCAGGGCGCCGAACTGGAGTTCAACGCCCGCCCGCTGGAGGACTGGGCCCTGACCGCGTCGCTGAGCTACAACGACTCCCACTACACCGACTTCGTGACTTCCTGCTGGAACGCCAACGAGCCGATCAAGCAGGCGACGTCGGGGGTCAACGGCTGCTACGTCCACCCGGGCAACACCTCAGCCTCCACCAACGCGGCCGGCACGCCCCTGATCAACTCGTCCAAGTATACCTACCGCGTCGGCGGCACCTACACCCACGACTTCGCCAGCAAGTGGCGGGTCGACGCCACCGCCAACTACTTCTGGCGCTCGGGCTGGCTGTCGGCGCCGATGGACCCGAACATCACCAACCCGGCCTACGGCGTGCTGGCCCTGAACGGCGGCGTGACCACCCCGGACGGCCGCTTCCGGTTCGGCGTCTTCGCCCGCAACGCCCTGAACACCTTCTTCCTCGCCGGCAAGCAGGCCAACAACGGCGGCTGGACCAATGTGCTGAACCCCGAAGCGGTGCGCACCGTGGGCGTCAACGTCACGGCCAAGTTCGAATAGACCCTTCTCGCGTTTGTCCTGCGCGGCGCCCGCTCCGGTCTTCCGGGGCGGGCGTTCGCGTTTCGGAGGGGCGCCTGTTCGGCGGGCATTCTTCAGGTTTGTGCGAAAGTGTTTGGCAGCGGCGGCCGGCCCCCGAGCCGCGCGGGTGCATCATAATGGCGTGGCGCCCGGTCTCCGCGGCGCGCTCTCTCGGGGAACAGCACAGTGCGCGACAGCGTGTCGAACGACCCGGCGGCCGGCCTCGCGAGCCCCGTCGACAAGGTCCTGCCGCCCGCCCGCCTGGCGGTGCTGGGACTGCAGCATGTGCTGGTGCTCTACGCCGGCGCGGTGGCGGTGCCGCTGATCGTCGGACGCGCCCTGGGCCTGGCCTCCGAGCAGGTCGCGCTGCTGATCAGCGCCGACCTGTTCACCGCGGGCCTGGCCACCCTGATCCAGTCCTTCGGCCTGCCCGGCGTGGGCATCCGCCTGCCGGTGATGATGGGCGTCACCTTCGCCTCGGTCGGGCCGATGATGGCCATGATCGCCGCCGGCGCCGCGGCCCATGCGTC
>JAQGII010000341.1 GCA_028291305.1 Caulobacteraceae bacterium | reverse complement strand
GGCGGCAAGGACGGCCGCATCACCAAGGGCGACGCCCTGGCCGCCCTGGAAGCCCGCGCCGCCGCGCCGGCGGCTCCGGCCGTGGCGGCCGCGCCCCGCGCCATCCATGAGCGTGAGGAGCGGGTCCGCATGACCCGCCTGCGCCAGACCATCGCGCGCCGGCTGAAGGAAGCCCAGAACAACGCCGCCATGCTCACCACCTTCAACGAGGTGGACATGACGGCGGTGATGGAGGCCCGCAACAAGTACAAGGACCTGTTCGAGAAGAAGCACGGGGTGAAGCTCGGCTTCATGAGCTTCTTCGTGCGCGCCTGCGTGCAGGGCTTG
Organism: Caulobacteraceae bacterium; assembly: GCA_028291305.1. Classification (GTDB taxonomy): domain Bacteria; phylum Pseudomonadota; class Alphaproteobacteria; order Caulobacterales; family Caulobacteraceae; genus BOG-938. The sequence continues at coordinate 2,938 of JAQGII010000341.1, read as the reverse complement.
AAGGAAATTCCCTCCGTCAATGCCGAGATCGACGGCACCGACATCGTCTACAAGAACCACTACGACATCAGCGTCGCGGTGGGCACCGAGAAGGGCCTCGTGACCCCGGTGGTGCGCGACGCCGACGCCATGGGCCTGGCCGACATCGAAAAAGCCATCGGCGCCCTGGGCAAGAAGGCCCGCGACGGCCAGCTGGCCATCGAGGACCTGCAGGGCGGGACCTTCACCATCTCCAACGGCGGCATCTACGGCTCGCTGATGTCGACGCCGATCCTCAACGCCCCGCAGTCGGGCATCCTGGGCATGCACAAGATTCAGGAGCGGCCGATGGTCATCGGCGGCCAGCTGGTGATCCGGCCGATGATGTACCTGGCGCTGAGCTACGACCACCGTGTGGTGGACGGCCAGGGCGCGGTGACCTTCCTGGTGCACGTCAAGGACGCCATCGAGGATCCGCAGCGCCTGCTGCTGGACATCTGACGCAACGACTTGAAAGCTCGGCGCCTTCGGCGTATCTATATCGTATAGATACGGAGTTTGGCCGTGGGCGCGCACAAGACTGCGAAGCTGTTCTCGCATGGCGGCAGCCAAGCCGTGCGGCTGCCCAAGGAGTTCCGTTTCGAAGGGGCCGAGGTTCGCATCCGCAAGGAAGGCGACCGGGTGATCCTGGAGCCGGCGAAACGCGATTGGGCGGCGTTTTGGGCCCAGATCGACCACCTCGCGGAGGAAGCCGGTGAGCCGTTTCCAGATCCGCCGACGGATTCTCCGGCTCCGGCGCCGAAGGTCAGGTTTTGATCCTCAGCCTCGATTCCAATGTGCTCATCGATCTCATGCGTGGCGCAAAGCCCCACGTCCGCCTGCACCTGGAAGAGGCCGCGGCTTCCGGCGCCCAACTGAAGGTCTCGGCCATCGTCGTCCAGGAACTGGTGCTCGGCGCGCATCTGAGCGCGCGGCCCGACCATCAGCTTGAGCTTCTGGGGCGCACGTTGGGCTGGTTCGAGGTGGAGCCCTGGTCCTCGGACGATGCGATCGTCACGGGCCGCCTGCGATCCGAGATGGAGCGGCAGTTCGGTCGGATCGGCGCGTACGATACGCTGATCGCCGGCCAGGCGCTGGCGCGTGGCTGGTCCCTGGTCACCGCCGACGTGAAGGACTTCGCGCGCGTGCAAGGTCTGCACATCCTGGATTGGTCCAACCCGGCGGGTTCAGTGGAATTCGGGCGCCCCTGATTCCGGCGCTGGTTACGGACCCTATGCGGTTGACCTTCATCTGCCGATGCCTAGGGTGCGCCCGCAATTCCTGAGGCGGGCGCACTATGGCTGACACCACCACCACCTACGACGTCGTGATCATCGGGGGCGGTCCCGCCGGCTACAACGCCGCGATCCGCGCCGGCCAGCTGGGCATGAGCGTCGCCTGCGTGGAAAAGCGCGCCACCCTGGGCGGCACCTGCCTGAACGTCGGCTGCATCCCGTCCAAGGCCCTCCTGCACGCTTCCGAGCTCTATGAGATGGCCGGCAAGGACTTCGCCGCCATCGGCATCGACGTGAAGCCGAAGTTGAACCTGGTGCAGATGATGGCCCAGAAGGCGGAGTCGGTAGCGGCGCTCACCCGCGGCGTCGAGTTCCTGTTCAAGAAGAACAAGGCCGACTGGGTGAAGGGCCTGGGCCGCATCGCCGGCCCCGGCAAGGTCGAGGTGGTGGGCGACGACGGCCGGGTCACCGCCACCCTGAGCGCCAAGAACATCGTCATCGCCACGGGTTCCGAGCCCTCGGGCCTGCCGGGGGTCGAGGTGGACCAGGCCCGGATCGTGGACTCCACCGGCGCCCTGTCCCTGCCGGAAGTGCCCAAGAGCCTGATCGTCATCGGCGCCGGCATCATCGGCCTGGAGCTGGGCTCGGTGTGGCGCCGCCTGGGGGCGGAGGTGACCGTGGTGGAGTTCCTCGACCGCATCACGCCCGGCATGGACACCGAGACCGCCAAGACCTTCCAGCGCTCGCTCACCAAACAGGGGGTGGTCTTCAAGCTGGGTTCGAAGGTCACCGGCGCCAAGGCCGGCAAGTCCGACGTGACCCTCACCGTCGAGCCGGTGGCCGGGGGCGCGCCCGAGACCCTGAAGGCCGACTATGTGCTGCTGGCTATCGGCCGCAAGCCGGTGACCGCGGGCCTCGGCCTGGAAAGCGTCGGGATCGTCCCCGATAAGCGCGGCTTCATCGACACCGACCACTGGAAGACCTCGGCGGCCGGCATCTGGGCCATCGGCGACGTGACCCACGGGCCCATGCTGGCCCACAAGGGCGAGGACGAGGCGGTGGCCTGCATCGAGACCATCGCCGGCAAGGCGGGCCACGTAAACTATGGGATCATCCCGAGCGTGGTCTACACGTTCCCGGAGGTGGCCTGGGTCGGCCAGACCGAGGAAGAGCTGAAGGCCGCGGGCCGCGCCTACAAGGCCGGCAAGTTCCCCTTCACCGCCAACAGCCGCGCCAAGGTCAACCATGAGGCCGAGGGCTTCGTGAAGGTGCTGGCCGACGCGGTCACCGACGAGATCCTGGGGGTCCACATGATCGGCCCCGACGTGGGCGAGATGATCGCCGAATACTGCGTGGCCATGGAATTCAAGGCCGCCTCCGAGGACGTGGCCCGCACCTGCCACCCGCACCCCACCCGTTCCGAAGCCCTGCGCCAGGCGGCCATGGGCGTCGAGGGGTGGACGATGCAGGCCTGAGGAGGCAGGCTTGGGTTCGGGCGTCGAAATCCGCCAGGCCCGACCGCACGAGCTCAAGGCCTGCGCCGACCTCTATGTCCGGGTGCTGCGCGACACCTTCACCTGGCTGCCGCCCGAGCGGCACCGAGCGGAGGAGTTCTTCCGCGGCGCCCGGCAGGAGGAGGTCTATGTCGCCGTGGAGGACGGCCGGATCCTTGGGATTGCGGGCTT
>JAQGII010000262.1 GCA_028291305.1 Caulobacteraceae bacterium | reverse complement strand
CACCCTGGTGCAGGAGGGCCAGTTCACCCAGCCCTCGCCCGGCCTGACCGTCTACGCCCGCCAGGTGTTGTCGCACGGCACGCTGAAGAGCCTGTTCGTCGATCAGCAGAAGCCCGGCGGCGGCTCGAGCACCTTCACCGCCAAGGAGGGCCAGATCGCCGAGCGCAACGGCCTGCCGGTGCTGATCATGCGGCACGGCTCCAACCAGCAGATGTCCCGGACGGGCGTGCTGGATTACCTGGCCTTTGACGAATACACCTTCGACCTATCGCCGTTCATGCCCCAGGGCGAGGGCGTGCACTACAAGGCCTCGGACCGCTACCTGCACGAGCTGTTCTATCCCGACCTGACCCAGACCTGGGAGCAGCAGAACGAGCTGAAGCTCTATGCCGAGGGGCATGCCCGCCTGGCGGGGCCGCTGTACAACATCGCCCTGGTGGCCCTGGCGCTGTCGGCGGTGCTCGGCGGCGGCTTCAGCCGGATGGGCTACGGCAAGCGCATCGCCATGGCAGCGGCGCTGGCGGCGGTGGTCCGCATCCTCGGCGTGGGCGTGCAGGCGGTGGCCGACGACAACGCCTGGCTCAACCTGCTGCAATACGCCGTGCCGCTCGCGGCCATCGCCTGGGCCATGTCGCGCGTGTTCCGCCAGAAGGCCAGCCGCTTCGTCCTGCTGAGCGCTCCGCCGCCCCTGGCCCCCGTGCCGCGGCCCGCATGATGTCCGGCCTGTCCCGTATCCAGATTTATGTGCTGTGGCGCACGCTCACGGCGATCCTGGTCGCCCTGCTGGTGATCTCGGCGGTCGAGCTGCTGGTCGACTTCGTCTCGGTGTCGCGCGACGTCGGCGCCCGGGTGGACATCACCCCGGGCGAAGTCCTCAAGCTGACCCTGATGAAGGCGCCGTCGGTGCTGCTGATCCTGCAGCCGTTCGTCTTCCTGTTCGGCACCCTGGCCGCGTTCGTCGGGCTCAACCGCCGCAGCGAGCTGATCGCCATGCGCGCGGCGGGGATTTCCGCCTGGCGCTTCATCTTCCCCGCCGCGGCGGCCGCCTTCGTCTGCGGCATCGTGGCGTCCACCGCCCTCAACCCCGTCGCAGCTTCCCTCAGCGCCCGCTACGAGCAGACGCGGGCCGACCTGATGAAGGATTATCTGGCCAAGGCGCCCAAGGAGGTCTGGCTGCGCCAGGGCAGCGACAGCCGGCAGACGGTGATCCACGCCAAGTCGCGGACCGAGGGCGCCAATGTGGTGCTGCACGGGGTTTCGGTGTTCTTCTACACCGTGGACAAGCTGGGCGTGCCGCAGTTCGAACGCCGGGTCGAAGCCAAGGAGGCCCGGCTGGGTTCGGGCGGGCTGGTGCTGACGGACGTCAGCAGCGCGCGTCCCGGCGGCTTTTCCGAACGTTCCGAACGCCTGATCCTACCGTCGGCGGTGCGCGACCCCACGGGCCTGCTGCACACCAGCTCGGCCGAGGAGGTGTCGTTCTGGGACCTGCCGGCCGCCATCCGCCGGGCCGAGGACGCGGGCCTGACCTCGACCAACTACCAGCTGCAGCTGCAGCAGCTGCTGGCCACGCCGCTGCTCTACAGCGCCATGGCCGTGCTGGCGGCCGCCTTCTCGCTGAGGTTGATCCGCCTGGGAGGCCTGGCCGGCCTGGCGGGCGCGGGCGTCGCTCTGGGCTTCACTTTCTTCTTTTTCAACGAAGTATGCGGCGCGCTCGGCCGCTCCGGCATCATTCCGACCTTCGCCGCGGCGTGGACGCCGCCGGTGATTGCGCTTTTGTCCGGATTGACCTTGCTTTGCTATACCGAAGACGGCTGATCGCCACGCGGGGTGTGGTATCGGCATAAATGCATTGGGGATGGGGCGTTTGAGCGAAGTTAGGAAAACGCGACTTCTGGCCGGCGCCGGCCCCGGCGCCTACGCCATGGGCTGGGCCCTGGGCCTCGGCCTGGGCTCCAGCGCGCTGGCCCAGTCCATCGCGCCTCCGTCAACCGTTCCGCCGCAGACGACTCCGGACCGCGGCATCGTCCAGCGCATGGCGGGCCGGGACCACGCCTCCACCGACCCCCTGGCGACCCCGCCCCGCCCGCGCGTTCCCCTGGCCGACACCAGCGCCGACGCCTTGCTGGACAACCAGGGCTTCTACATGGAAGCCGACACCATCGTCCGTGACGACGAAAACCACACCTGGACGGCGCGCGGCGGGGTGGAAGCCCGCTACCAGGGGCGCACGCTGCGGGCCAATGAGATCATCTACAACACCGTCACCGGCGTGGTGACGGCGCGCGGCGACACCCAGCTGATCAACCCCGACGGCACCATCGAGTACGCCCAGGCCCTGACCGCGGACAAGAATTTCAAGACGGGGATCGCCCTGGCCTTCTCCAGCCGCCAAAAGCTGAACGCCAAGATCATCGCCGACGAGGCCATCCGTCTCAACGAAGACGCGATGGCGTTGAACAAGGCCGTATTCACCGTCTGCGACATCTGCGCGCCCGACGGCACGCCGCAGACCCCCACCTGGTCGATCCAGGCCGCGCAGGTGATCCAGGATCACAAGCGGCAGCTGGTCTACTACAAGCACGTCGTGGTGCGGGTGAAGGGCATTCCGGTGCTGGCGGCGCCGGTGTTCTGGCACGCCGATCCGACCGCGGCGCGCGCCTCCGGCCTGCTGGCTCCCCGCATCGCCCTGGATTCGCGCCGGGGCTTCTCCTACGAGCAGCCCTATCTGTGGGTGATCTCGCCGTCGCAAGACCTGGTCATCTCTCCGCAGATCAACACCAAGGTGTATCCGTTCCTCGAGGGTGAGTACCGCAAGCGCTTCTACAGCGGCGAGATCGACGCCCGCTTCGGCTACACCTACGACAGCCAGTTCGACAGCAACGGCAAGAAGTACGACGCGGAGACCTCGCGCAGCTACATCCTGGCCCAGGGCGCCTTCGCGCCCACCGCCAACTGGACCTATGGCTTCTCCGCCGAGCGCGTGACCGACCCGCTGCTGTTCCAGCGCTACAACGTGCCCAACGTCTACGATCAGCGCGGGCTCTACTCCACCGACGACCAGCGCCTGCTGTCGCAAGTCTACGCCGTCGAGCAGGACAGCCGCTCCTACCTGTCGATCGCGGCCATGAGCTTCCAGGGCTTGAGGCCGACCGACCAGAACGGAACCTTCCCCTTCGTGGCGCCCCTGGTGGAGGCCCACTTCGAACCGGACATGAAGGTGCTGGGCGGGCGCCTGCGTCTGGACGGCGGCGGCGTACTGCTGAGCCGGGCCCGCGACGTCACCACCGACATCGCGCCAGGCGTGGACAGCCGCCGCGCGTCCCTGGGCGGCGACTGGCGCGGGGCCTACACCCTGGACCAGGGGATCCGGCTGGAGCCCTTCGCCAACGCCCGGACCGATGTCTACAACGTCGACGACATCAGCGTGACCGACACCCGCATGCACACCACCAGCCGCCTGCTGGCCACCGTGGGCCTGGACGCCAGCTGGCCCTTCTTCCGGCGGCAGGGCGACATGACGGTGGTGCTGGAGCCCCTGGTCCAGCTCGCCGCCTCGCCGGACGCCAAGGTCAACCCCTACATTCCCAACGAAGACAGCCAGGTCTTCGATTTCGACGAGACCACCCTGTTCGACGCCAACAAGTCGCCGG
>JAQGII010000244.1 GCA_028291305.1 Caulobacteraceae bacterium | reverse complement strand
GTCGCCGTTGGTGTCGAGCTTGGCGAAGGCGGAGGCCACGGATGTGTTGCTGTTGGTCGAGGCCGAGGCCGAGGTGGCGGAAGCGGTCGAGGAGCCGCCGGCGAGCGCCTGTTCGAATTCGCTGAGGCTGAGCGATCCGCTGCCGTCGCCGTCCAGGCTGGAGATCATCTGGGCGGCGACATCGGTGGTCGATGGCGAGTTGGCCTGGGTCGAGATGAGCGAGGACAGCATGGCGCTGGAGAACTGGCTGGAAGGCGGGCCGCTGGGCGCCGGTGACGCTGGAACGCTGGCCGAGCTTGCGGAAGCGTCCGCGGCGCCCGGCATATCCTGCCCGGCGGCAGGATCGGTCGTGGCCGCTGCCGCGTTCTGCGAGCCCATGAGCGCCTGCATCTGAGCATACATGTACTGGATTGAATTCGTTTGTATTTGCACTGTCCCACCTCCTGTAATGATGGGTAATGAAAACCCCCTGGGCGCCGCCGGCCCGAAGACCGAGAGCGGCGCTTGCCCCGTCGGATGCAAGTTCCGGTCCGCGTGGGCGGGGGGTTAGGCTCCCAGCGCCAGGCGGGCGGGGCGCGGCCGGCGCGGGCGGTGGGTGGGGCGCAGCTGCTCCAGGAACAGCAGCGCCACAAGGTAGGCGCCGCCGCCGATCAGCACGGCTTCGGGAAGGCCCAGGAGCAGCTGGGCGTGCAACCCGGCGTGCTGGTCCCAGGCGCTCAGCACCACGGCCATGGCCGCGCCGGCGGCCCAGGCGCGCCCGACTCCGCCGATCAGCCGCCGCCAGGAGGCGCCCAGCACGCGCAGCACGGACAGGGAATAGGGCCCGGCCGCGAACAGGGTGCCCAGGGCGTAGCCGAGCGCCACCCCGCGCGGTCCCCAGCCAAACCCCGCCACGATGCCCACCAGGCCGCAGACGCTGGTCAGGATCGACATGCGCAGCTGGGTGCGCGCTTCGCCGAAACCCAGCAGCACGGCGGTGTTCAGCTGGAAGTAGGAGTGCACCAGGCCCAGGGGCGCCAGGATGGCCACCAGGGGCGCGGCGGGCGCCCACGCCGGACCCAGCACCAGCCGCACCAGGGCGTCCGCCTGCAGGCTGCAGCCGATCACCACGGGCGTGGCCACCAGGCTCATGGTGCGCAGCGCGTTGACATAGATGTCGGCCGCCGCGCCGCGGTCCGAAGCGGCCCGGGCGATGGCCGGAAGCGCGGTGGTGCGGACCGAGGCGCCCAGCGCGTATTCCGGGATCTGCACCACCTGATAGGCCGTGGCGTAGAAGCCCAGCGGCTTGGGGCCGATGCACAGGCCGATCAACAGGTTGTCGAGGCTGCGCGACAGGTAGGCCAGCAGGTTGGCGCCCAGCAGCGGCGTCGACAGGTGCAGCACCGGCTTCAGCAGGCCATAGTCGAACACCAGGCGCGGAAAGAAGCGCGACAGGCCAATGTTGGCCACCAGCCGGATGCCGGCCAGGGTCAGCTGCTGGCTGACCAGGCTCCAGGCGCCCCAGCCGTGCAGCGCGCTCCACAGCGCCACCGCCGCGCCCGCCAGGCTGGACAGCATCTCGCCGGTGGCGAATGCGCCGAAATTGCCGGTCCGCTGCAGTCGCGCGCTGGGCACGATGGTCAGGCAGGTGAGGAACAGGGCCGGCGCCAGGGCCCACAGGATGCCGGGCAGGGCGATCTGCCGCGCCACCCAGCCGGTCGGCCCGGCGATCAGGCAGACGGCCACCGCGCAGATCACGCCGACGGCCGCAGTGAACCAGAAGGCGGTGGACTCGGCGGTCTCCGACACATGGCTGCGCACCAGGCCGGTCACCAGGCCGGCCTCGGCCAGGATGGAGGTGAACACGATGATGGGCATGGCCAGGGCGACCAGGCCGAAGGCCTCGGGCGAGATGATGCGCGCCAGCACCGGGATCAGGGCCAGTTGGATGGCGATCCGGCCCGAGTTGGCCACGATCAGCGGAAGGGCCTGCATCGACAGCCGCACCGGCCGATGGGCTTCCCGGCGGCCGCCGGTTCCGAAGATGGAGCTTGCACTCATGTCAACTTGCCACGCGATCAGCGGAATCCAACTTTGTCGGCCAGGAAACGAGGCTCGCAAAGCATTCTTTTAGCCAGGAAATCGACGCTCGGTGTTTCCTGGGTCGGGCAACCCATTTCAATAGGTTACCGCGAGTCACTGAAAGCGGCCAAAATGACGCAATCAGACATGCGGCCGCCAGGGTTGTGCGAAGGCGTGGCCGAAATTGGGCCGCTCCGGCGTCGGCTGGCGTTCGCCGGCGCGGTCATCCACGCTGGGCGCAGCCATGATTCGCTACGACAGACCGACGCGGATATTCGCCGCCGCCCTTTCGGCCCTGGCCGGCTTCATCGACGCCGTCGGATTCATCAAGCTCGGCGGCTTCTTCGTCTCCTTCATGAGCGGCAATTCCACCCGCCTGGCCGTGGCCCTGGCCGAGGGCTCCGCGCTCACCGGCGCCGAGCTGATCGCCGTGTTCGTGGCGGGCGTGGTCCTGGGCTCGCTGGTCGGGACCAGGGCCGGCGCCAATCGCCCGGCCGTGGTGCTCGCCCTGGTCTGCCTGCTGCTGACCCTGGCCGCGGGCTTCGGCGTTGCGCGATGGGA
>JAQGII010000227.1 GCA_028291305.1 Caulobacteraceae bacterium | reverse complement strand
AACTGGGCGCCGCCTATGTGGCGACCGAGATGGTGGCGTCGTCCGAGTTCGCGCGCGGACGGCCCGACGTCGTGCGCCGGGCGGCCATCGGCGAGGGCCTGCCCCTGATGGTGGTGCAGCTGGTCGGCCGCGAGCCGCGCTGGATGGCCCGCGGCGCCCAACTGGCCGCGCAGGCCGGGGCCGACATCATCGACCTGAATTTCGGCTGTCCGGCCAAGGAAGTCACCGGAGTCCTGTCCGGCTCCGCCCTGATGCGCGACCTGCACCTGGCGCAGTCGCTGATCGCCGCGGCCGTCGACGCCGTGGACAAGCCGGTCACCGTCAAGATGCGGCTGGGCTGGGATGACCGGACGGTCAATGCGCCGGAGCTGGCGGCCAGGGCCGAGGCCTGCGGCGCCGCCGCCATCACCGTGCACGCCCGCACCCGCTGCCAATTCTACACCGGCAAGGCGGACTGGAGCGCGGTGCGCGCGGTCAAGGACGCCGTCTCCATCCCGGTGATCGTCAACGGCGACATCGTCGACGCGGCCAGCGCCAGGCAGGCGTTGGAGCAGTCGGGGGCCGACGCGGTGATGATCGGACGCGGCGCCTATGGCCGGCCGTGGCTGGCGCGCGACATCGAGGCGGCGCTGGACGGCAGGCCGTCGGCCGAGCCGGACGCCGCCGAGCGGCTGGACATCGTCCTGACCCACTTCGACGAGGCCCTGGAGTTCTACGGCGAGCGGCTGGGCCTGAAGGTCTTCCGCAAGCACCTGGGCTGGTACGTCGAGGCCGCGCCCTGGCCCCTCCAGGCGGCCGCCCGGCGCGAGGCCAAGAGCCGCCTGTGCCGGCTGGACCGGCCCGACGAGGTGAGGACCGGACTGCGCACCATGTGGGACCATAGCGAGCGACTGGCGGCATGAACGCGATCCACAAACGCGATGTGTCCGAGCGCCTGAGGGCGGGGGCCTTCGACCTGATTCCCGAACCGGCGCTGATCATCAACCCGGAGGGCGAACTGGCGGCCTGCAACGAGGCCGCCCAGGAGCTGTTCGGCCAGGGCCTGGCGCTGCTCAGCCGGGGGCGGTTCGTCGACAACCTGCCGCCCGGCTCATCCCTCGCCTCGCTGATCGAGCGGGCGCTGGCCGAAGACAATTTCGTGCGCGAGCGCGGGCTGGAAATCCACCTGTTCAACCATCCGCCGTTCCCCGCCGACGGCGCGGCCACGCCGATGGGCGACGGCGCCCTGCTGCTGACCCTGCACCTGCGCGGCGGCGCCCTGCCGGCCGACCGGGCCGACGCGGCCGGATTGCGGTCCGTCGTGGGCCTGGGCCGGATGCTGGCGCATGAGATCAAGAACCCGCTGGCGGGCATCCGCGGCGCGGCCCAGCTGCTGCGCGGCGCGGCCAAGAGCGAAGACGTGCCGCTGGCCCAGCTGATCGTCGACGAGACCGACCGCATCCACCGGCTGGTGGATCGGATGGAGGCCTTCTCCGAGGAGGCCAGGCCGGTGCGCGATCCGGTCAACATCCACGTGGTGCTGGACCGCGTGCGGGCCCTGGCGATCAACGGCGTGGCCGACGGCCTGGAGTTGAAGGAGCACTACGACCCCTCGCTGCCCAACACCCTGGGCGACGAGGACCAGCTGATCCAGATTTTCCTGAACCTGGTGAAGAACGCCGCCGAGGCGGCCCATTCGCGGGGAGACGAGCGCGGCGAGGTGACGATCACCACGGCCTACCGTCACGGTGTGCGCGTGCGCAGCGCCGGCGGCCAGACCGCGCGGGGCGCGCCGCTGGAGATCCGGGTGCAGGACAACGGGCCCGGCGTGCCGGAGCGCCTGCGGGAAGACCTGTTCCAGCCGTTTGTCACCTCAAAAGCGATGGGAGCGGGCCTCGGTCTCGCACTTGTCGCAAAACTAGTCGCAGCCCATGGAGGCCTGATCGATTTCGAGTCAGAGCCGGGCCGTACCGTGTTTCGCGTCCTGCTACCCATCGAACAATAGCAGGCGTCCGGGGTAACCCAGAAAGATGACTGTGCAGTCCAAGATACTCATCGCCGACGACGACGCCTCGATCCGGCTGGTTCTCAGCCAGGCCTTCACCCGACTGGGTTATCAGGTCCGCGCCACCGGGAACGCCACCACCCTGTTGAAATGGGTGACAGACGGGGAGGGCGACCTGGTGATCACCGACGTCGTCATGCCCGACGAGAATGTCTTCGATGTGCTCCCGCGCATCAAGAAACAGCGCCCGAAGCTGCCCGTGATCGTCATGAGCGCACAGAACACGCTGATGACGGCCGTGAACGCCGCAGAAATCGGCGCTTTCGACTATGTGCCCAAGCCTTTCGACCTCGACGACATGACCGCCGCGGCCAAGCGGGCCCTCTCGCGGCCGACCGACGGCGAGGCGGCCAAGGCCCAGGCGCGGGCCATGCGAGACGAGCGGCTGCCCCTGATCGGCCGCTCTCCGCCGATGCAGGACGTCTACCGCACCGTGGCCCGCCTGGTGGGCGCCGACCTGACCGTCCTGCTCCAGGGCGAGTCCGGCACCGGCAAGGAGCTGGTGGCGCGGGCGCTGCACGATCTGGGGCGCCGCCGCGACGGGCGCTTCGTGGTGATCAACCTGGCCGCCGTTCCGCGCGAGCGGGTTGAGACCGAACTGTTCGGCAAGGCCGAGGGCGACGTGGGCAAGCTGGTCGAGGCGGACGGGGGCACCCTGTTCCTGGACGAGATCGGCGACATGCCCCTGGACGCCCAGACCCGCCTCCTGCGGGTGATCGACGGGTCGGAAACGGCCATCAGCCCCAAGACCGGCCGTCGGCCCAACGTGCGCATCATCGCGGCTACGAACCGCGACCTGCGTGGGCTGATCAGCCAGGGTCTGTTCCGCGAGGACCTGTTCTTCCGCCTCAACGTGGCGCCCGTGCGGCTTCCCCCGCTGCGCGACCGCGCCGAGGACATCCCCGACCTGGCCCGCGCCTTCCTGCTGCGCGCCCACCGCGAAGGCCTGCCGGCCAAGACCATCGACCAGAGCGCGCTCGAACGGCTGAAGGCCCACGACTGGCCGGGCAATGTGCGCGAACTGGAGAACCTGGTCCGCCGGATATGCGCCCTCTACGCCGAGGACGTGATCACCGCCCGCATCGTCGAGCGCGAGCTGCAGGACCATACGGCGGCGCCGACGGCCGAGGAGGGGCCCGCGACCCTCAGCGCCCTGGTGGAGCGCAAGCTGATCTCCTACTTCGCCGAGCAGCCCGAAAGCGGTCCGCCGCCGGGGCTGTACGACCGGGTGCTGCAGGAAGTCGAGCTGCCGCTGATCCGCCTGACCCTGGCCGCCACCCGCGGCAACCAGGTGCGCGCGGCGGAGATCCTGGGCCTGAACCGCAACACCCTGCGCAAGAAGATCCAGGACCTCGGCATCGAAAAGGTCCGTCCGGGGCGCTAAGCGCCCTCCCGGTAACGGATATTTTTGCGGCGCCCGCGCCACATAGCTGTTGAGTTTATGGCACAGCCGCCTAGGCTGCGCCGCGATGTTTCGCGCCCTCAACCGCGAGTCCTCCGAGGGACGAACGGGCCTTTCCCGTCCGCCGAGCCGCTTCTGGGGCTCTGGTCTGTTTGGCCTGGGCTGGGGCGTTGCCGCGGCGCTGACGGCCATTGCCGTCTATCTGGCGTCATCGGCCCCCGGCGCGGGCCCGATCGGACCGGTCAGCCGCACCGTCCTGATCATCCTGGGCGTCAACCTGGCCCTGATCCTGCTGTTGTCGGCCGCGGCCGGCCGCCGGGTGCTGCAACTGGTGTTCGACCGGGAGCATGACGCCGGAGCGCGGCTGCACCTGCGCTTCGTCACCCTGTTCTCCCTGGTCGCCGTGGTCCCCGCCATCGTCGTGGCCATGGTGTTCGGCGCCCTGGTCACCCGCGCCCTGGACAACTGGTTCAGCCAGCGCGTCCAATCGGTGATCGACAATTCGGTCAAGGTCGACAAGTCCTACGTCGAGGACCAGCAGGCCTTTCTGCAGCGGCACATGACCGCTATGGCCAGCGACCTGAACGACGCGGCGTCGACGCTGAAGGCCGCCCCGATCCGCTTCAGCCAGGGGCTGGTGCAGCTGGCCGCCTATCACGAATTTCCCGCCGTCTACCTGATCGACGGCGACGGCCGCATCCTGGCCCGCGCTGAGGCGGCGGGCGCGCCGCCCTTCGTCATGCCGCCGCCGGCCACGCTGAAATCGGCCACCCGCGACATCGTCGCCCAGCCCTTCGAATCCCAGGACCTGTTCCGCGCCGTCTATCGCCTGCGCGCCTATCCTGACGCCTACCTCTATGTCGCCCGTTTCGTCCCGCCGGGGATGCTGGTGCAACTGCGCCGGGCCGAGGCGTCGCTGATCGACTACCGCGAGGCCGACCGAAGCCGCCGCAGCATCCAGACCGCCTTCGCCCTCAGCTACGGCGAGACGACCCTGCTGGTCCTGGTGGGCGCCGTCTGGATGGGCATGGCCGCCGCCAGCAGCATCTCCGCGCCCGTCGCCCGCCTGGTGCAGGCCGCCGACCGCGTCGCCGGCGGCGACCTGGACGCCCGGGTCGAGACCAAGCACGACCCCGAGGAGATCGCCGTCCTGTCCCGCGCCTTCAACCGGATGACGAGCGATCTTCAAGAGCAGCAGAAGGCCCTGCGCCAGGCCAACACCGACGCGGAATCCCGCCGCCAGTTCATCGAGACGGTGCTGGCCGAGGTCAGCGCGGGGGTCATCGGCCTGGACTCCACCGGCCGCATCTCCGTGGTCAACCGCCGCGCCCTGGTGCTGCTGGGCCTGGACGCCGAGCACACGATCGGGCGGCTGCTGTCCGAAGCGGCTCCCGAGCTGTCCGAAGTCGCCGCCCGCGCCGGGCAGGGCGGCCAGGAAGCCGGCGACGAGATCGACATCGTGCGCCGGGGCGACACCCGCCGCCTGCGCCTGCGCGCCAGCGGCCGCGGCGAGGACGGGCTGGTGCTGACCTTCGACGACATCACCCGCCTGGTGGCCGCCCAGCGCAATGCGGCCTGGCGCGACGTCGCCCGGCGCATCGCCCACGAGATCAAGAACCCGCTGACGCCGATCCAGCTGTCGGCCGAGCGCCTGCGCCGCAAGTACCGCAGCGAGATCGTCGGCGATTTGGAGACATTCGATCGCTGCACCGACACCATTATCCGCCAGGTCGAGGGGATCGGCCGCATGGTGGACGAGTTCTCGGCCTTCGCCCGCATGCCGGCGCCGCGCTTCGAGCAGGCCGACGCGCGCGAACTGCTGCGCCAGGCCGTGTTCGCCCAGCGGGTGGCCAGCCCGGAGATCGCCGTGGAGATGGTCGAGCCGGCGCCGGAGGGCCTGATCCACGCCGACAGCCGCATGGTCGGCCAGGTGTTGACCAATGTCCTGAAGAACGCCGCCGAGGCCATCGCCGCGCGCCGCGCCGCCGATCCCGGCGTGCAGGGCCGGCTGACGGCCCGGCTGGTCGCGGACGACAGCCAGGTCGCGTTCGAGATCGAGGACAACGGCGTCGGCCTGCCGGACAAGGACCGCGACCGGCTGACCGAGCCCTATGTGACCACCCGCGAGAAGGGCACCGGCCTCGGCCTGGCCATCGTCAAGCGGATCATGGAGGAGCACGGCGGCGCCCTGGTGATGCAGGACGCCCCGGAACGCCCCGGCGCCCAGGTGATTTTGCGGTTTCCATCGATACGGAAGACCGACGAGACGGCCTCGCACAACGCGGCCGTGGCTTAATTAGAGGACGGGTTCGCGTATGGCCGCCGACATTCTGGTCGTGGACGACGAGATCGATATCCGGGAGCTGGTCGCCGGGATCCTGAGCGACGACGGCTACGCGGTGCGGACGGCGTCCAATTCCGAAGAGGCGCTGGCGGGCATCCGCGCGCGCAAGCCCTCCCTGCTGGTGCTCGACATCTGGATGCAGGGCGGCGGCATGGACGGCCTGGAACTGCTCGACATGGTCAAGGTGCTGGATCCCGACCTGCCGGTGATCATGATCTCCGGCCACGGCAACATCGAGACGGCGGTCAGCGCCATCAAGCGGGGCGCCTACGACTTCCTGGAAAAGCCGTTCAAGTCGGACCGGCTGCTGCTGGTGGTGCAGCGGGCGCTGGAAGCGACCGCCCTGCGCCGGGAAAACCGCCGCCTGCGGGTGCAGACCCTGACGCCGGACGGGGTGATCGGCCACTCTCAGGCGGCCCAGCAGCTGCGCAGCCTGATCGCCAAGGTGGCTCCGGCCAACAGCCGGGTGCTGATCTCGGGGCCGCCGGGCTC
>JAQGII010000216.1 GCA_028291305.1 Caulobacteraceae bacterium | reverse complement strand
TAGCGGGTGTAGTCGACGCGCAGGCCGTTCTTGCCGTCGAAGAAATACTCGCCGCCGACGCCGTAGTTGACGCTGTCGACGCCGTACGACTGCGAGGCGCTCACGCCCCTCAGGCTGGCGGTGGCCTTGATGTCGCTGTGGCCGTAGCCGACGCGGGCGAACAGGTCGGCGTTGGGCAGCACCGGCCAGCGGGCGACGCCATAGGCGGCGTATTCGCTGTTCAGGTGCAGCTTGGTGCTGACGCCGTTAGTCGTGCCGTTCTGGTCGTTCACGCCGAAGGCGCCTTCGCCTTCGATGCCGACGTACTTGCCGAAGTTGGCGGTGCCGCGCAGGTTGATGGCGCCGAGGTCGGCTCCGTTCAGGTGGATGCCGGTGTAGCCGAGCGACCCTTCGTAGGTCACCGGGGCCAGGGACACTTGGGCGAAGGCGGGCGCCGCGACGGCGCTGACGGCCGCGACGGCGGCCAGGACAACAAGAGTTTTCACTGGAATATTCCTTATACGAACATGCCCGTCTTACTGGCGGGACGCTTACCTAGGGGGCGACTCGGGCGAGGGAAAGGCTTGAGGCCGGCTCGCCCGGCAGGTGATGCCGCAGTGCGGCATTTGGGCTACAGCAGCGCTTTTGGCTCTTGAATCGGCGAAAAAATCCCCTAACCGCGCGGCGCGCTCGCGGAGGGAGATCAGGGGACAGGCGGGCCCCACCGGGAACAAAGCACCGGCAGTCCAGCTTGTTGGGAGCCAAAGCCAGGCGGAGCGCTGTTGGAACTGGATGAAGCGACTCAGGGCCTGCCAGTTGTTGCTTGGACAGCTATGCCACGTGCTCAAACACAAGCTGGCGCGGCACATCGACGAGTGGCTGCGGTTACGGGGCGCGGGCCGGCTTGAGCGTCGCCCGGTCCCGCGCTGGCGTCACATCGTGGACCCGCGCTGCTGGACTCAATTGTACGGGCTCATTCGATCGCTGCCGCCGCCGAGCGGACGCGGAGAGAGCATTTCTCACCATCAGCTGCAGGCCCTCCTGACGGAGAAGCTTCGGGCGACACGTCCAGACGCCTTTGCGCCACCGCGGGGACCCTGGGGGGTCAGGGAATAACTGTCTTCTCACGGACCCTACTGCCAAGCTCCGCGTTATCGAGCGGAGCCGCTGGGAAGTTGAGCCATGGGATATTCAACCCTTTCGTTGCACCGCCTGTTTTGGTTCGTCTGGCGTTGGGAGGTTCAGCTGCGCGATGGGACCAGCCACGCCGGCGTGCGTCTCGGAAGGGCGAACGCCAGGCGCGCCGCCCGCGCGGTGATCAGGAACACACGGCCTTCCCTGCAGGAAACGCCGCTGCCGACCGGGACCGCGAAAGCCCACCCCGCCCAGGCAGCCTGAGCCCGCCCTCTCGCTCGCGGGAGAGGGCGACGCCCAACCGCGCTCGGGCGGCGCGCCGTGACAAGCATGCGGTCTTGACGCTACGCTGCGGGCCCAGCGATCGCTTCGGAGGGTTCCGATCATGTGCGACGACGATATCTGTCAGATTCCGGCTGAGGATATGTCCATGTCCCGCCGGGCGTTCGGCCTGTCCGCCGGGGCCGCCGCCGCCCTGGCCGCGGCCCATGCCTACGCCGCCGAAACGGTGGTCGAGAAGAACGTCGACATCAGGACCGCCGATGGGGTCTGCGACGCCGCCCTCTACTATCCGCAAGGGACCGGCGCCTGGCCCGCGGTGCTGATCTGGACCGACAACCAGGGCCTGCGCCCGGTGTTCCGCGAGATGGGCAAGCGCCTGGCGTCGCAGGGCTACACGGTGCTGGCGCCCAATCCCTTCTACCGCAGCCGGCGCGCGCCGGTTCCGGGCGACGGCTTCGACTTCGACAAGGCCGAGGACCGGGCCAAGATCACCGCCCTCGCCGCCACCCTGACGCCAGAGGGCACGACGCGCGACGGCGTGGCCTTCCTCGCCTATCTCGACGCCCAGCCGCAGACCGACAAGCGCAAGAAGGCCGGCGTCCAGGGCTACTGCATGGGCGGCCCCCTCGCCTTCCGCACCGCGGCGGCCCTGCCGGGCCGCATCGGCGCGGCCATGACCTGCCACGGCGGCAACCTCGTCACCGACACGCCCAGCAGCCCGCACCTGCTGATCCCGACGATGAAGGCCGAGGTCCACTGCGCGGTCGCCCAGAACGACGACATGCGCCAGCCCGACGCCAAGGACAAGCTGAAGGCCGCCTTCGACGCCGCCAGGCTGCCCGCCACGGTCCAGGTCTATCCCGCCAACCACGGCTGGTGCGTCCGCGGCAGTCCCGCCTACGACGAAGCCAGCGCCGAACGCGCCTGGACCGAACTGTCGGCTCTGTACAAGAAACACCTGGCGTAAGGCGCCGACGACGACGCGCTCCCCCCGCTCGCGGGTGATCGGCTTGACACTCCGCCGGACATAAAGACGCCCGTTCCGGTCATGGTCGGGCAATATGGCCGGCGTAGCCCCGACGAATGTCGGCGTTGTCTCGGGTCAAGCGCTTTGCGGTCGTCGGAGTCTGGAGCCTCGCGCTCGCCTGTGGGCTGATCGCGGTCTGCCTCGCCGTCAGCCGCCAGGGCGTCTTCCTGGCCACCGGGATGGATGCGGACATCCTGTTGGCGTCGTCCCTGGCGTGGGATGTGTCACACCACGCCTACGCCTGGCAGGGCTTCCAACTGCCCCGCATCCCGAGCCTGTTCCCGGACCTGCTTCTACAGTTGGCGTCGAGCGCCATCGCCCCCTCGGATCGCTGGGCCTTGTTCGGCTACATGGTCTCGCAGTTCCTGGCGATGGTCGTGGCCGCGGGCTGGTTGGCGCGTCTGCTTACCGGCGTGTCGCTGCTGCGAACGACGACCGTCAGCTTGGTCGTCCTGTCCGCGGTTGTTCTCGGCGACTCAACCCTGCCCGGCCTGACCGCGCTCACGATGGACTACTTTCAGCCCTGCGTGCACATCGGGCCCTACGTGGCCGCCCTGTTCGGCGCGGGCCTCGCCAGTCGGCTCGCGATGCGATGGGCGACAGGCGAGGCCGCACTGTTTTTCGCCCTCTCGACGCTGGCTCTGCTGTCCGACAAGCTGCTGTTGGTCAGCTACGCCGTTCCCACCATCGCGGCGATCTTTGCGACGTCCATCGCGACATGGCGAAAAATTCCGCCTCGGTCCCTGATGCTGACGGGGGTCCTTGTGGCTGGCGCCGCGAGCGCCTCCGCCCTCGATTCGCTGCTCAACCGTCAGCCGGACCTCCAGCCGGACCTGACCCTTGCTCTGGCGCGAGCCCAGCGATTTGTTGGCGAGACCGCCCATTACGGGCTTGATCACGACATCACGACGGCGCTGTTCGTGTTGCTGCCATTGGCGATATTCGCCGTCTATCTCAAGTGGCCATGGTCGATTGGGGGCTGGGATGACGATGCCGGGACCAAAGAAGACCGAGCGCGGCTGTTTGGCTTGCAGGTCGCTCCGGCTGTCGTCTTCCTTTGGGTCTTCGCCGCCGTAGCCCTGGGTGGCGTCCTGGCCGCAACCGCGTTCCTCGCCTACGACGGGCCCACGTCGTACCGCTATTTGGTCCCCGTCTTTCTCTGGCCCCTGGTCTTCGGGATCGCCGCGCTCAGCGCGAGACCGCCATTGCGGATCATCGCCTACGTGGGCGGAGCAGGGCTGCTCGCCTTCATCCTCGTCGGATTGGTCCAGTCGCCCGATATCCGCCCTGGGGTCGTGACCTGGCGCGACGCAACGGCCGATTGCCTCACCGCCCAGCAAAAGCCGTTGGGTCTGAAGGCGGGCTTCGCCGACTACTGGGTATCGCGGCCCGCCATGATGGCCAGCGGCTGGCGCTTGCAGGTCAACCAGGCGACATGGAACGGTCACCCTTACCTGTGGGGCAACGACCGTTCCTGGTACGACAAGGACTTCCTCGATCCCAGTCGTCCGCCCGCCTACAACTTTCTGGTCCTGACAGACCTGAACGCCGATGCCTTGCGCGCTCGCTACGGCAACCCCGATCGCGTCTACAGATGCGGCGGCCGCGGTCCGACGCTATGGATATATGCCGACAGCGGAAGGATGACCCGCACCTTCCTTTCGGATTTCGCGAGCTTGACCAGCATCGACAAGCTGAGGCCCCAGGACGCCACCTTGCAAGGCGGGCGCTGGTACATCGGCGGCGGGCCACAGGAGGTCAAAGCCGTGTGGGGGCCCTATGTCGACCTGAAGCGAGGCTCCTATAACCTGAGCGTCACCTTTCAACCGGCTTCCCAGGCCGATTGCATGACTTTCGTCCGGCAGATGGAAGCGGCGGTCGCCATCAACTACCAGGGCCAGAAGAAAACGATCTCGCGCAAGTCGCCGCTTGTCCTGCGACCGGCAGGCAACGCAGCGTGCGCCCAAACAGCTTCGGCGCCATTCCGCTTAGAGCAGGACACGGCGGGAATACAGACGCCGATCTGGGTCAACACGCGGGTGCCGGTGCTCCTGACCGCGTACAGCATTTCAACGTCCAATTAAGGGACGTGCTCCCCCGCTCGCGGTCGATCAGAACGCCCAGCGCACCTTGGCCTGCAACGTATGCAACTGGTAGGAATCGCTCAGGGTCGCCTCGTAGGCGAGCGTGGCGGAAAGCGATTTCTGAGCATGGAAATTGACGCCGGCGCCGAGCGAATAGGAATTGCGGTCCAATCTCTGTCCGGGCGTCACGAACCGAGCCCCGCCGCTCACGAAACTCGCGCTCGCGGCGACGCCGTCGTTCTTGAAGTCGTAGTTCCAGAAACCGCGCAGGAACGGCCGCGCCGTCAGGCCGCCCATATTGGCGTCGAAGGCGAGCTGCGCCCCGACGCTGGATCGAAGCCGGTCGGCGGATCGGGAGTCCAGGGCTAGTCCGAGCGGCCCGCCGCCGGCCTCCGTGTAGGCGTCCTGCTTGATGTCATACCAGTCGACGTGCGCCTGGGGCGTGACCGTCACATTGGACGAAACCGCCATGCGCACGCCGCCGCCGATCCGCGCGCCCCATTGGCTGCCGTCGTACGATCCGGTGGCGACCCCGGACAGGCTCGTGTCGCGAGTGGTCTTGTTGTGGTTCTTGGCGTAGGCCGCCATGCCGTCGATGTAGGCCCCGCCGAGGTCGTGGGCGGCGTAGACGGTCAGCTGCGTGCTGGTGATGGCGTCCTTGTTGCCATCCAACTGATCGCGATAGGACAAGGACGTGTCGGAATAACTCACCGCCACGCCGACCAGCGCGCCCGGCGCGAAGCGGTGGTCCACGCCCCCCGCGATGCCCCATCCGTCGCTCTCGAAGCCGGCAAAGCCGTCCAACGATCCTTGCCGCCCCTTGATGCCATTGCCCTTCAGCCAAAATCCGTTCGCCCGCTCTTCCTCCCCGTCCGTGAACATCAGCCCATCGACCCGGCCGTCGACCTGATCGAAGGTGGAGCCCATGCTGTACGCCGTGGCCAGCCACGGGCCGCGCGACACCGAAGGCGCCAATTTTTCCA
>JAQGII010000207.1 GCA_028291305.1 Caulobacteraceae bacterium | reverse complement strand
CGCAGGTCGAACACCTCGGCCTCGATGCCGTCCGCCGCCAGCTCCTCGGCCGCCTTCAGCGCCAGGGCCACCATGCGCGAGTGGCAGGTGATGGTGACGCTGGTCCCCTCGCGGCGGACCTTGGCCTTGCCGATGGGGATGACGAAGTCTTCCAGGTCGGGAACGTCGAATTCCTGGCCGTAGAGCATCTCGTGCTCAAGGAAGACGATCGGGTTGGGATCGCGGATGGCGGCCTTGAGCAGGCCATTGGCGTCGGCCGCGTCGTAAGGCGCGATCACCTTCAGGCCGGGCACGTTGGCGTACCAGGCCGAATAGTCCTGGCTGTGCTGTGCGCCCACGCGGGCGGCGGCGCCGTTGGGACCGCGGAACACGACCGAGCATTTGATCTGGCCGCCGGACATGTAGAGCGTCTTGGCCGCCGAGTTGATGATGTGGTCGATGCCCTGCATCGCGAAGTTCCAGGTCATGAACTCGATGATCGGCTTCAGCCCGGCCATGGCCGCGCCGACGCCGAGGCCGGCGAAGCCGTGCTCGGTGATCGGGGTGTCGATCACGCGGCGCTCGCCGAACTCCTGCAGCAGGTCGCGGCTGACCTTGTAGGCGCCCTGGTACTGGGCGACTTCCTCGCCCATCAGGAACACCGCCTCGTCGCGGCGCATCTCCTCCGCCATGGCGTCGCGCAGGGCGTCGCGCAGGGTCGTCTTGACCATCTTGGTCCCGGCCGGAATTTCCGGGTCGTTGGCGACCTGGGCGACCTGGGCGACCTGGGCGACGGGCGGCTTGGCGTCTTCGACGGCCTTGGCTTCAGTCACGGCGGGCGCGGGAGCAGCGGCCGGAGCCAACGCAGCGCCGGCGCCGGCGCCGTCAAGCTGGGCAATCAGGGTGTTGACCTTCACGCCCTCGGCGCCTTCCGGCACCAGGATCTGCGTGACCACGCCCTCGTCGACCGCTTCCACTTCCATGGTGGCCTTGTCGGTCTCGATCTCGGCGATCACCTGCCCGGATTCCACCTTGTCGCCGACCTTGATATGCCACTTGGTCAGGTTGCCCTCCTCCATCGTGGGAGACAGGGCAGGCATGAGAATGTCGACGCTCATCGAGCAGCGGCCTCCAGATAAACGTCGGTATAGAGTTCGGAC
The DNA here is from genome assembly GCA_028291305.1 of Caulobacteraceae bacterium. Classification (GTDB taxonomy): domain Bacteria; phylum Pseudomonadota; class Alphaproteobacteria; order Caulobacterales; family Caulobacteraceae; genus BOG-938. Next base: position 1,850 of record JAQGII010000207.1, on the reverse strand, counting down.
GGGTCCGGTTCGGGACTGGTGCGGGCGTACTCGGCCGCGTCCAGCACGATCTGACGCGCTTCGGCGTCGAGTTCCTTGAGGGTCTCCTCGGGGATGCCGGCGGCCTCGAGCTTAGCCTTCAGGTGGTCGATCGGGTCGCGGGTCTTGCGGACGTCGTCGACCTCTTCCTTGGTGCGGTACTTGGCCGGGTCCGACATCGAGTGGCCGCGGTAGCGGTAGGTCTTCATCTCGAGGATGTAGGGGCCGTTGTTGCGGGCGTGGTTGGCGGCGCGCTCGCCGGCCGCGCGGACGGCGTCCACGTCCATGCCGTCGACCTGTTCACCGGGGATGTTGAACGAGATGCCGCGCTTGTACAGCTCGGTCTCGGACGACGAGCGCTCGACGCTCGTGCCCATGGCGTACTGGTTGTTCTCGATCACATAGACGACCGGCAGCTTCCACAGCTCGGCCATGTTGAACACTTCGTAGACCTGGCCCTGGTTGGCCGCGCCATCGCCGAAGTAGGTGTAGGAGACGTTCTTGTTACCCCGGTACTTGTTGGCGAAGCCGAGGCCCGTGCCGAGCGATACCTGGGCGCCGACGATGCCGTGGCCGCCGTAGAAGCCGTCCGGCACCGAGAACATGTGCATCGAGCCGCCCTTGCCCTTGGACGAGCCGCCGCTGCGTCCCGTCAGTTCGGCCATGACTTCCTTGGGGTCCATGCCGGCGGCCAGCATGTGGCCGTGGTCACGGTAGCCGGTGATGATCTCGTCGCCATCGCGCTTGACGGCTTCCATGCCGACGGCGATCGCTTCCTGACCGATGTACAGGTGGCAGAAGCCCCCGATCAGTCCCATCCCGTACAGCTGGCCCGCGCGTTCCTCGAAGCGCCGGATCAGCAGCATCGAGCGGTAATATTTCAGCCACTGGTCGTTATTGCCCGGAGGCGCGGTTTTGCCCGCTGCCGTCCCGGTTTTGCGCGCACGCGCCATCGAGGTCTCCATCCCAACTCACGCACAACCCTGCACCCGTTTGACAGGTCATGGTCTCGTGTGGATGACATAATCCCTCGGATCGGAGAAGCCTAGGAGGTATCTCGCGCGTTCTTCGACGAGATCGCGGGAAACCGCTCCATCGCGCATCAGCCGGGCGCGCGCCTCGAGGTCGCGGCGCTGGGCCTGGACGCGGGCCAGCTCCCCGCGGCGGGCGGCCAGAAGTTCGTTGCGCTGGGACAGCGACAGCAGGCCCCGGTCGCCGGTCAAGGCCTGGAATCCGAAATAGAATATCAGGGAAGCGAGGACCGCTGCGGGCAGATAGGGTCTCAGGCTGGCAAACAACGGTCGGGCTCCCGGCGACTCACCCTGCCATTGTGGCCCGCGCATGGTTAACCGGTGGTTCGCTACACGTCAGGCCAGGTCGGTCCCGGCACGTGGAACAGCCCCGCCGTCAGGCTGCGGCCGATCAGCTCGGCCCGCTGGACGAGGCGCCCGGCGTCCCCGGGTTCGAACAGTTCGTGCGCCGTCTCGCTCCACAGCGCCAGCCAGCGCTCGAACATGGCCGGCTTGAGCGCCTTGTCCTGGTGCTTGGCAAAGGCGTTGCCGCCATAGCGGCTCTCGCCCAGCATGGCCTGGATCCAGAAGTCGGTGATGGTCTGGATATGCGCCGGCCAGTCCAGGACCGCCTGCTCGAACACCGGGCCCAGCACCGGGTCCCGGCGCGCGCGGCTGTAGAAGCGGTTCACCTGCTCGCTGAGGCCAGCCTCGTCGATGGTCGGGAAAGGCATCCCTCACCTTCGACCAGTCCGTCCTCCCCCGCAAGCGGGGGGAAGACGCAGCGTCCCTAGAGCACGTCAGGCGAAAGTGGATACCGGT
>JAQGII010000181.1 GCA_028291305.1 Caulobacteraceae bacterium | reverse complement strand
TGTAGTTGGCGGGGCCGTTGGCCGCCCCGAAGCCGATGATCGACAGCTGCAACAGCATGAACAGCGGCAGGGAGCCGCGCACCGCCGACAGGCCGAGGAAGGCCAGGGTCACGAGCACATAGCCCCCCAGGGCGGGCGCCCTGACGCCGAAGCGGTCCACCAGCCAACCAACGATCACCGACGCGGCGGCGATCTCGAAGCCGCCGATCAGGCTGACCAGGGACAGCTGCTGCCGCGTCCAGCCGAACTCATGATTCAGCGGGCCGACGAACAGGCCCTGGGTATAGAAGAAGATGGTCAGGGCGCCGGTGCCCAGGCCCAGGCTGGCGCCCGCTAGCGTGGGCCAGGACTTGCGGACCTCCTGGATCGCCGCCCGGGCAGCCCAGTCCATGCGTCAGCCCCACAAAAAACCCGTCCCTGCGACGTGAATGATTTGCAGCCTTCTTGCACCGCCAAGTCAATCGGCAGCGCTGCTGCAAGGCGCTTGACCGGGCGGGGGCAGGACGGCGATTGCTTCACCCGCACAAGAGGAAAAGCCGGACATGCCGTCAGCCCCGTCGATCCGCGTCTATGCCACGCGGCGGTTCACCCAGGCGGTGGAACAGGCGATGCAGGCGCGTTACGCCGTGACGCGCAACGATGCGGACGGGGTGATGGAGCCCGAGGCCCTGGCGCGGGCCGCGCAGGGCTGCGAATACCTGTTCGTCAGCGTCAACCAGCCGGTGGCGGCGGCGACCATCGCCGCCCTGGCGCCCACCCTGAAGGTGATCTGCACCCTGTCGGTCGGCACGGACCATGTCGATCTGGAAGCCGCGCGCCGCGCCGGGATCAAGGTGCTGTACACGCCCGATGTCCTGTCGGAGGCGACCGCGGAGATCGCCATGCTGCTGATGCTGGGCGTGGCGCGCCGGGCTTCGGAGGGCGACCGCATGGTGCGCGCCGACGTCTGGCCGGGCTGGGCCCCGACGCAGATGCTCGGCCAGCAGTTGACCGGTCGCCGCCTGGGCATCCTCGGCCTGGGCCGTATCGGCAAGCAGGTGGCCCAGCGCGCGGCGCCCTTCGGCCTCCAGGTCCACTACCACAACCGCCGTCCACTGCCAGCCGACGAGGCAATGGGCGCGGTCTATCACGCCACCAGCGACGCCCTGCTGGCCCACAGCGACATCTTCTGCATCACCGCCCCTTCGGCGCCGGAGCTCAAGAGTTTCCTGGATGCGCGGCGCATCGCGCTGCTGCCCAGGGACGCCATCGTGATCAACGTGGCCCGCGGCGACATGGTCGATGACGACGCCCTGATCGAGGCGCTGGCAAGCCGCCGGCTGTTCGGGGCCGGGCTGGATGTCTATCGCGGGGAGCCGGCCATGGATCCGCGCTACCGGACGCTCGACAACGTCTTCCTGTTGCCGCACCTGGGCAGCGCCACGGTGGAGACGCGCGACGCCATGGGCTTCCTGCTGCTGGACGGTCTGAAGGCCATCGAGGAGGGCCGCAGGCCCGCCAATCAGCTGGTCTGATCGAGCGCGGCGGCGGCCGGCGCTTCCAGCCGGCCCCAGCGCACGCGCCGCCAGGCGCGCTCGTGCAGGTAATAGAGGGCGATCTTGGTCAGGGCCTCGACCGAGGCGATCGACAGGGCGTAGCGGCCGCTGCCGGTGACGATCAGGCTGAGGACGAACGTGTCCAGGCTGCCGATCAACCGCCAGCTTACCGCCTTGGTCAGGGACCGCACATGGGCGTTGGGGGCCCAGGGGAACAGCCGCCACATCCGCTCGTGCCCATAGAAGAGCGCGATCTTGGTGAAGGTTTCCAACGAGGCGATGGTCCCCGCCGCGACCGGCTGATGGGTGATCAGCCAGCCCCACAGGAAGGTGTCCGCCGTGCCCACCAGGCGCCAGGTGACGCCCTTGGCCAGGGATCGGCCGTGGGCGTCGCCCTTCAGCAGAAGGACAGGGGCCTTGTGACCGGAATCCGGGGGCGGCTGGGTCAATTGGCTCTCCGGCGACCGGGGCTATCTAGGGCTCCGGCCGCCACAAGTCCATCGGCTCAGTAGGTCATCCGGAAGACGGCGCGCAGGTCGAGCGCATGGTAGCCGCTGCGGAACTCGCCGCCGCCTTGCAGGGAGAAGTGGACGTAGTTGCCGTCGCCCTTGAGCGCGATCCGGGCCATGGCGGCCCCGCCCAGGGCGTTGCCGGGCACGGTGAAGGTGGATCCGCCGTAGGCGAAGCGGGCGGTGGTGGCTCCCGGCCCGCCCTGCACGACGTCGTCGTAGCCGACCTCGACCTGCGGCGAGAACACGAACGACGAGCCGAACCGCAGCCCCGCGACGACGGACGCCGTTGCGCTGGTCTGGGTGGCGTCGCGTCCGCTCACCACGAAGTCGTAGCCGCTGCCGCCGCCGCTTTCGGAATAGGCGTCCTCATGGGTGTGGAAGACGTCGGCGTAGATCTTGGGTTGGACGAAGAAGTGGTTGCCCAGATTGGCCATGTAGCCGGCGCCGAGGTGGGCGCTCAGGTCATAGCCGCTCCAGTTGCCCGTGGCCGTGCGCGAGACGGTGTTCAGGGTCGACAGGTCGCCGGACACGACGGAGGCGATGAACTGGCGGCGGTCGGTCATCTTCAGGTAGCTGGCGCCAAGGCGGGCGTCGATGCTGAAGTTGCCGAACCGCGGCGCCAGGTACGCGCCGCCTTCGATCCGCGACACGGAATTCAGGGTATCGCCGGACGAGTGCGGGCGGGTCACGTTGGCGCTGGCCAGAGAGAAGGTCCCGCCGTAGCCGCCGAAGTCGACCCCGCCGACCACGCCCAGGCCGCCCGAGTGGAAGGCGTTGTTGTCCCCCTTGCTCTGGTCGATGCCGGTAAAGAATTCGCTGGCCCACATGCCCGTAGTGCTGGGCGCGTCGTCGTCGTCCGGCTGCGTCGACATATCGAACCGGTCGGCGGTCGCGCGCGAGATCGCCTTGGACATGTTCAGAGCCACCTGGAACACGTCGCCGCTGCTGCTGGGCAGCAACTGGTCGTAGGCCGAGATCAAGCTGTTGCGGTCGGGGGCCGAGACGATCACGCTCTGGATGCCGGCGTCCTGCGGCAAGGCGGCATAGATGGCCTGGAAGGCGGCGGTCTCCGCCTTGTTCATTCCCAGTTGCGCCGTGGTCTTGGTGGTGATGCTCAGGCTGATCGTCTTGGCTGCGGTGTCGGTGTGGACGCTGCCGTTGAACAGATAGGGCACGGTGGTCAGCAGGGCAGCGTCGGTGGGGCCCACGCTCAGCGAGCCGGCCCGCACGATGGTGAAGGTCTGGCCGGCGGTCGGCGTCGACAGAATGGTGGCGCTGATCTTGGAGCCGGTGGCGAAGGTCGCCGCGCCCGACACGTTGTAGACGGTGCTCGTCTTGTTCTGCGGGTCCAAGGCGACGACCAGGCTGCCCGAGCCGCCGACGTTCAGGGTGCTGGCCCCGATCGTGGTGGCCGAGTTGTTCTGCAGCGTGCCGTTGGCGACGTTGATCGCCAGTTGGCTGCCTGTGTAGGTCATGGCGCCGATGTAGGTGGCGCCGTTGTTGATGGTGATGCTGCTGGGCGCGGACCCCATGCTCAAGGCGCCCTGCATCGTGCCCGACAGCAGCTGGACGGTGTTGGGCCCCGATCCCAGCAGCACGTCGCCGATGATGGCCGGCGCGACGACGCCGTCCAGCTCCTGGCGCAGGGTGACGCCGGTGGTGTTCTTGCTGAGGTCCAGGGCGATGGCGCGGCCGGTCACCGTGTCACCGGCCGCCGCGGGGGTCAGGCTGGCGATGATCGCGCCGGTGTTCTCGACGGTGTTCAGCGTGCCGCTCTTGTCGACCACGACCGAGGCGTTGGCCGCGTCCCCGGTGATGGCGGCGGAGATGCCGCCGTAGTTGAGCAGGGTGTTGAGGGTGGCGCCCTGGTCGATGAGCAGCGCCGTGGCCGTGTTGGTCCCGGCCGAGATCACCGTGGCGCTCAGGCTCCCGAGGCCCACGCCGGTGGTGCTCCCGGTGTACATCAGGAGCGTCGGCGCAACGGCGCCGCGTTCCAGGTGCAGGCCGGTGGCGTCGGCCTGATAGGCGGAAGCGGTCACCGCGCCGGTGATGTTGATGCCCCCGGTCAGATTGACCCCGCCGCCGCCGGCTCCGATGTCGATGCCGGTGGCGGACACGCCGTCATAGACGCCGTTGCCGGAGACCGTGCCGCGGATGACCAGGCCGTAGGCGTTCTGGCCGGTGCCGAAATTGCCGAT
>JAQGII010000151.1 GCA_028291305.1 Caulobacteraceae bacterium | reverse complement strand
TAGACGTTTGTCAAATACCCTTGGGCTGGCACACCTGTCGCGCGCGGTGTACCGAAAGCCACCAAGGCTGGGCTTTGCGTCCAACTGCGGCTGTCGATGGTTCCCACCCCCCGGTTGTCGGAATAATCGCCGCCCACAACAACATGTCCGCGCCCGTCCGCAAACGTGAAACCCGTCGCAAGACTGAGACTTGGCTCCGAGTTGTCTCCTCGCTGAGAAACTCCATATTGGACGTTTCCCTGAATACCGTGAATGCGATCCTTCAGCACCACGTTGACGGCGCCGGCGACGGCGTCTGATCCGTAGGCCGCAGACGCCCCCCCAGTCACGACGTCGATCCTATCAACCATGCTCGTGGGCAAGAGATTGAGATCGACGGTTCCGTTGGGGTCCGTAGGAACGAACCGCCGATTATTCACCAACACCAGAGTCCGTTGGACGCCCAGCCCCCGAAGATCCACAACATATTGCGCGCCAAGAGGAGCACGCTGGGTTTCCGAGGGGACTGCCGTTTGGCGGAAGGCAGGCATTTGGACGAGCGTCTCGCCGATCAGAGCAGACGCTTTCTGTTGCAGTTGGTCCGAGCTCAAAACGGTTACCGGCGTCGGAGCACTGAACCCGCTGCGGAGCCGAGAACCCGTCACGACGACCTCGTTCAACTGAGGCGAGGTAGCTGCCGCCGGCAACGGCTGTGCTTGAGCAAGCACCGGCGCGGCGGACACAATTGCAAAAGCAGACGCGCTCGACATGATGAATATGCGACTATTCATACCCCCCCCTACAATGACTCGACGCGGCCAGGCCGCTATCGGAGCTCTATATTTTTATAGCCGCACAAAACATTTGCGTGCAGTTCACGATGCTTGACTACTGACCCTCCCGCCTGCTGTCTAATTTGATAATGAAATGAGTGTCATTCGAATCCGATATGGCCGATTCCACCTGACGTGACCGCCGCTTCTCATCCAGCCAAAACGAGAGTGCTGGGTTGATCCGAGCCTGGGTTCCGCGCGGAGCCCCCAGGCTGCGCAGTGCGGTCGCCGGCTTGTCCGCAGATGGCGCGGACATAGTCCCCGGGCCTCATCCAGCCGAGCTTTTGAGTAAGGCCGCTGCTGGCTCTGTCAGCGCAACGGTACCTTGGCCGGGGTGCGTGTGCCAAGCGGCCGGCATGCCTAGCCGCCACAAGCCACCCAACCCCTTCCGCTACTTCGACAGCTCGCCCGAGGTGATCCGCCTGGTGGTGATGATGTATGTGAAATACCCGCTGTCGCTGCGCAACGTCGAAGATCTGCTGCACGAGCGTGGCATCGACATCTGCCATGAGGCGGTCCGCTTCTGGTGGAACAGGTTCGGCCCGATGTTCGCCGCCGAGATCCGCCGCAAGCGGGTCGACCGGATGCGGGCTCACATCCACTGGCGATGGCACCTCGACGAGGTCTACGTGAAGATCAACGGCGAGATGCACTACCTCTGGCGCGCCGTCGATCACGAGGGCGAGGTGCTAGAATCCTTCGCCAGCAAGACCCGCGACAAGGCCGCGGCGCTGAAGTTCATCAAGCGGATGATGAAGCGCCACGGCCAGCCCAAGGCCATCGTCACCGACGGCCTGCGCTCCTACGGCGCGGCCCTCAATGAGATCGGCAATGCCGAAGACCAGGAGGTGGGGCGCTGGCTCAACAACAGGGCCGAGAACTCACACCAGCCCTTCCGACGACGAGAACGGGCCATGCTGCGATTTCGGAGGATGAAGGCACTCCAGAAATTCGCCTCGGTGCACGGCACCGTCCACAACCACTTCAACCAGGAACGTCACCTCACCAACAGAGAGACCTACAAGGCCAACCGCTCAGCCGCCCTGGCGGAGTGGCAATCCCTCATGGCCAGAGGCCGGACGCCCCCTGCCCGACCTGCGTCCACTGGAGACGAGTTGCCGTTGGACTGACAGCACCACCAAAGTCCTTAATAAAAACAAAGGATTAAGGTGGACGGCTCCGGCCTTGCCGGACTAGTCGGAAAACTGGTCCGGTGAATTTGGGTACGATGGCGTGCGTGCGAAATTGCCGCTGCCTGGAGTCGATGCCACGCCAAGAACTGTCTTAGCCCAGGCCGCCCGCCGCCGCATCCTTGGTAAGGCTGAGGTCGGCAGTTCAATCCTGCCCGGCGCAGCAACACCGTTGAACTTCAACGACTTAGGGCGATCCGAAAGGGTCGCCTAAGCGCTTTCAGGCTGCCGTGAATCCCAGGTAAGCAGGGGTAAGCAGCCTACAGGCGCATAGCGGGGCGGTTTTTCGGGGAATCGGCGGTGCACCGTCCGCGAAGGTCGCCTGGCCAAAACGCTGGACAGCCGAGACGCCAGAAGACGGTCGGCGCGCGGCTGTCGCAACCCGCGCCGACCACGCCGCTAGGCTGACGCCAATTCGTGCGCAGCGGCCGCTGCCTCATCCAGGGCGGCGCGCATCGCTTTGGCGGCTTCGACCATGTTGATCAGGGCCGCCTTGGTTTCAGGCCAGCCCCGCGTCTTCAGGCCGCAATCGGGATTGACCCACAGCTGCTGCGGCGACAGGCGCTGTCGCGCGGCGTCGAGAAGCTCCATCATCTCCGTGACGGAAGGGATGCGGGGTGAATGGATGTCGTAGACGCCCGGGCCGATATCAGCCTGGTAGGCCTCCTCGGCGAAGGCGTCGAGCAGCTCCATCTTGGACCGCGCCGTCTCGATGGAGATGACATCGGCGTCCATGGCGCCAATGGCGCCGATGATGTCGTTGAACTCCGAATAGCACATGTGGGTGTGGATCTGGGCGGCCTCGCCGACCCCGGCAGAGGCCAACCGGAAACACGCCACCGCCCAATCGAGATAGTCGACCCAGCCTGACCGGCGCAGCGGCAGACCTTCCCTGAGCGCCGCCTCGTCGATCTGGATCATCTTGGCCCCCGCGGCTTCGAGATCGTTGACTTCATCCCGGACGGCCAGGGCGATCTGGCGGCACGCCAGGGACCTGGGGATATCGTCTCGCACGAAGGACCAGTTGAGGATCGTCACCGGCCCGGTCAGCATGCCCTTCACCGGCTTGTCCGTCAGAGACTGCGCGTAGCGCCACCAGTCGACGGTCATCGGCTTCGGACGTGAGACGTCGCCGTAGAGGATCGGCGGCCGGACACAGCGCGACCCATACGATTGGACCCAGCCATGTTGGGTGAAGGCGAAGCCCGAGAGCTGCTCCCCAAAATACTGCACCATGTCGTTGCGCTCGAATTCGCCGTGAACCAGCACATCGAGCCCGATCTCCTCCTGCCATCTTATGGCGCGGGCCGTCTCTTCGCGCAGGAACACAACATAGTCGGCCTCGCTCAGGACGCCCTTGTTGCGGCCGGCCCGGGCCTGGCGCAGGGCCTGGGTCTGCGGGAAGGAGCCGATCGTCGTCGTGGGCAAAGGCGGCAAGCCGAGGCGCTCCGCTTGCAGCTTGCGCCGTTCAGCCAGGGGCGTGGCGCGCTGCGCCGAGTCCAGTCGAGTGGCAAGCCGTGCCTGGACAGCGGGGTCGTGGATCCGGCGGGAATTCCATCGGGCCGTCCTGGCCCTTGCGGACGCGGACAGCGGGTCCGCGACGCTCTGACGACCCGCGTTGATGGCCTGGGCCAGCACAGCCAGTTCTTCGACCTTCTGCACGGCGAAGGCCAACCAGCTCTTCAACTCGGCGTCGAGGTCCGCTTCGATCTTGAGATCGAGGGGGACATGAAGAAGCGAGCAGGAGGGGGCCAGGATGACGCGACCCGCGCCCCGGCGGGCGACGACCGGCTCCAGACGGTCCAGGATGGTCTCAAGATCGGCGCGCCACACATTGCGGCCGTCGATGACGCCGAGCGACAGGATGAGGTCCTCGCGAACCGCTTCCAGCACCGGCGCCAACTGTTCGGGCGCCCGGACAAGATCGATATGCAGACCTTGGACCGGCAGGGACGCGACGCAGTCCAGATTGTCGCCCAGCCCGCCAAAATAGCTGGTCAGCATGATTTTCAAGCCCGGCGCGGCGGCCGATAGGACTCCGTAGGCTTGCTGGAGAGCCGCGCGCTCGCGGTCACTCAGATCCAGCACCAAGCAGGGCTCGTCCAGCTGCACCCAATCGGCGCCGGCATCCACGAGCCGGCGCAGCACCTCTGCGTAGACAGGCAGCAGTTCGGTCAGAAAGCCCAGCGGTTCCAGTTCGGGCGAGCGGCTCTTGCTGAGCTTGAGGAAGCTGACCGGCCCCAGCAGCACGGGACGCGTGTGTAACCCCTGCGCCTTGGCCTCAAGGAACTCGTCGACGGGCTTGGCCGATTGCAGCGAGAAGGTCTGCCCATCGGCCAGTTCCGGGGTCAGGTAATGATAGTTGGTGTCAAACCACTTGGTCATTTCCAGCGCCGGCGTCCCCTCCCCGTCCGCGTGTTCATGGCCGCAGCAGCCGCCCTCCCCGCGCGGAGTCGACGTTCCGCGCGCCATGGCGAAATAGGCGTCCAAACCAGACAGATGGGCATAGGCGGCCGGGACGGCGCCCACCATCACGCAAGCGTCTAGAACGTGGTCGTAAAGGGAAAAGTCGTTGGACGGGACGATGTCTGCGCCCAGGGCTTTCTGGCGGTCCCACGCCTGCCTGCGTAACTGCGCCGCGGTCGCCAGGAGCGCGTCGCCCCCGATGCGGGCGGACCAATAGTCCTCGAGCGCTGTCTTTAGGGCGCGGCGAGGCCCGATGCGGGGGAAGCCGAGGGTGGCGACTTGGACTTGGTCAGACATGGCGGCCTTTCAGGCAAGGCGGAGGCCAGGCGGACGCAGGCGCAGGCGCGCGGCCGCCAAGCGGTCGCACGCAGCCGCGGCCAACCCGGACACCCCGCCGGAGGACGTTATCTGTCGGGGCAGGTCTCCTGGCTCACGGGTCGACGCCTGCGCCCCGCCTTCCCAACGCGTACAGCGTCAGTGGCAAGAGATGGGCTTAGGCTCGCCGTTCACAGTTGCGGGGGCAGCTTCGGCATGGGCGCCGAGGCGCCGTACCGAATTCCCTCTTAGCTCCAGGACGGACGCCCCAGAGAACCTCGACGCGGACATTCAAGACCGGGAGGGATTCGATGTCAACATTCATATAAAGATATCCTTATGTCTTTATATGATTCGCCATTAAGCGCTGCATGCCTTTCAGCGCCGTCGTGGCCGCCGCCGCGGTGAGAAATCCGCCAGGGGCGGCCGTTGGCCAGCGCCCCAAAGCGGCCTTTGACCCGAGTTCAAAACGCGGCCCCTGGCACGCTGCCCCCAAAAGGACCGGAGCGGTCCTTTTCTGACGCTTCCTGCTGGACCACGATCTGCGCATGGCATCTGAGACCAATCTCGCCGAGGCCGTTCTGATCGCGCATCTGGTCGTGATCGCGTTCAATGTGCTCGGCCTGATCGTCATTCCGCTGGGCGGCTGGCTGCGATGGGGGTTCGTGCGCGTGCGCTGGTGGCGCCTGCTTCATCTCGGCATGCTGGCCGTGGTGGCGTTGCAGGCCCTTGTTGGGCGGGCGTGCATTCTCACGATTATGCAGGAGACTATGGTCGGCGCGGAGACCCGTACGCCCCTGATCGTGGGCTTCGTGAACCGGGTGATCTATTGGCCTCTGCCTCTCTGGGCCTTCACCGCGATCTACGTGCTCGTGTGCGTCTACGCCGCAGCGCTTTGGTGGATCGTGCCGCCAACGAGCCGGCCACGCATGTCGGACTGAGAGATGGCCGGATCGCGCCATGAGCGGACTCCGAAAGTGCTCCAGAAATCGGACGTTCGCGCCAGCGTTGCCGCGGGACCGAGGTCAGGCCGCCATGCACCGCTCGACGAACGAAACGAATGCGCGGGCCTTGGTGCTGGCGAGGCGGCCCGTCGGGTAGACGGCGGATAGGTTGGTCGTTGGCAAGGCCCAATCCTGCAAGATCGGCACGACCTTTCCGGATTTCAGCTCGGGCGAGAATAGCCACTCCGCGGCCACCGCCAGCCCTAGGTCGCACATCACCGCCTCCCGCAGCCCCTCGGCTTGGGTGACTTTCAACCGCCCCTGGAGAGACACGGGCGCCTCCGCGTCGGCCTTTCGAAACGTGAAGGAATCACGCCCGCCACCCCGCGTAAGGACGATGGCCTCATGGTTGCGCAG